>JBIKTO010000165.1:0-6005 GCA_044348065.1 Cyanobium sp. | reverse complement strand
TGCGCCACCTTTCATAAAACCTCGCATCTGATCATAGAAAAAAGGTGAGCGCAGAAACTGGAGCAGCAATGCATTAAATAGGCAATCAGGCAATTTGAGCAGTGCAACACTAGACAACATGCTGAAGGGTTCAGTTAAATCATTAATAGCCGTGACCCCCGTTGTCGCACCATCTTTGATGTACAGAATATCACCTCTTTCAGGATTGCACCTTGCGCAGATCTCTTCATGGATATCTTTGGCTACATACGTAATATCACGCAGTGAAACCCCGTCAGCCTTAATGTTCTTTGCTGTTATATACAAGAAGTCGCCTGTGGGTCCATTTGGTGGAGAGTGGTGAGTTCCATCGGTAAGCTTTAGGAGAATGTCTCCTAGTCGCACCCACGTCCACCCTTGAGGCACTTCGAAGGGACAGGAACCTAGACTCCCTTGGAAAGCATGCCTGACGCGAATGTCTGCTTTGCTTCCATGCGTCAACCTTTTCTGAATTTCAATCAGCCTAAGAAGCTCACCAGCCGGCTCATCCTCCGGATCCTGCTCCACCAGCTTGCCGCGCACCGCCAGGTCGAGGATGAACCGCCGCAGGCGGGCCACCGCATCCGGCGCCTCGCTGATCGTTTCGAAGTGGGCCAGCAGGCGTTCAGGATTCATCGTAGCTCCTGGGTGGTGGCGAGGGCGCCGAGGCCAGCTGGCCGGTAACGGCACTCAAGCCAGCACGTCTTCAAGGTCATCTCTCGCGAGCTCACCATCGCGCTGCACCTTCGCCAGCAATCCAGGCCCGAACGCTTCCCCGGCATGGATAGGGGCAACTGTTGTCCGTCCATCCGGATGGCGAAGGAAATGATGACTGCGCTTCACTCCGGACCTGAAAACCAGTCTGTTGCAGAGCCATGCTCAGGGCTTTGCCGGTGACCAGCGAATACTTGGCCACCTTTAGACCATGACCCTCTGAAGGCCCACAAAATCAAGCGGCTCTAGATCATCATCCTGAATTTCCAGGCACAGCTCAATGGCTTCCTTCATGCGCTCCATCAGCTCATCCAGCGAACGCGCCTGTGTATGACAGCCAACCAGTGCAGGCACACTCGCCACGAAGAAACCCTCCGAGTCTTTCTCAACAACGACATCAAACTGCCTGGCCATCGAAGCCTTCCAGATCACAACAGACTAGCTCCGACTGGCCAGCAACAGCTCTGCCGTCATCGCAGCAACGCCTCCGCCAGAATCGCCTTGAGCTGGTCGCGCAGCTCCGTCGTCTGCCGCTCCGCCTCCTGCAGATCGGCCAGCAGCTCCTCGGGATCGCCGTGGTCTGCAGCCACGGTGTGGGGGGTCTTGAGATCGAGGTTGTAGTTGCGCTCCTGAATCGTCTCGATCGAGACACGCCAGGCCTGTGATGTTTCCACGCGGCCCTCGCGCTGCGGGCCTCCCCACCAGGCCACGCACTCATCAAAGTGCTCCTGCTTGATCGGGCGCGTCATCGAATAGGCCTTCTGGCCCTCGGGCACGCGCTGCTCGTAGTACCAGATCTCCTGGGTGGGCGTTCCCTTCTCGAAGAACAGCAGGTTGGTGCCGATGCTGGCGTAGGGGCGGAACACGGAATTGGGCAGCCGCACGATCGTGTGCAGGTTGCATTCGGCCAGCAGCTTTTCCTTCAGCCGCGTCTTCACGCCCTCGCCAAACAACGAGCCATCGGGCAACACGATGCCGGCGCGGCCGCCGGGCTTGAGCAGGCGGATGAACAACGCCAGGAACAGATCGGCCGTTTCGCGGGTGCGGAACTGGGCCGGGAAGTTGTCCTGAATGCCGTCTTCCTCCTCGCCGCCGAAGGGGGAATTGGTGAGGATGATGTTCACCTGATCGGCCGTGCCCCAGCTGCTGTAGGGCCGGGCCAGGGTGTTGTCGTGCTTCACGAAGCTGGGATCCTCGATCCCATGCAGCAGCATGTTGGTGACGCAGAGGATATGGGGCAGCGGCTTCTTCTCGATCACCCGCAACGCCGCCTGCATCGCCTGTTCATCCGCCACCGTTTTCACATAGCGCTCGCGCATGTGCCGCAGGGCGCAGGTGATGAAGCCGCCCGTGCCGCCGCTGGTATCGAGCAGCAGCTCACCGGGTTTCGGGTCGATGCGCTCGACCATGAAGCCGGTCACCCCACGCGGCGTGTAGTACTCACCGGCATTGCCGGCACTCTGGAGATCATTGAGCAATTGCTCATACACATCGCCGAAGTGCTTGCGATCGGTGATCTTATTGAAATCAATGCCGTTGATCTTGTTGATCACCTGCCGCAGCAGTTGACCCGATTTCATGTAGTTGTACGCCCCGGCGAACACCTCGCGCACCACCTGGCCCCGGTTGGGATGGGAGCCGCGCAGGGGCATCTCCTTCAGATAGGGAAACAGCTCCTGGTTGATGAACTCCAGCAGCGCCTCGCCGGTGATGCCCTCCTCATCCTTCGCCCAGTGGCGCCACTGCAGGTGCTCCGGAATCGGCGACACATAGCCATCCAGGGCCACCTCAAGATCCTGGTCCTGATCGTCGATGATCTTCAGGAAAAACAGCCAGCACAGCTGCCCCAGGCGCTGGGCATCGCCATCGACGCCCACGTCCTTGCGCATGATGTCCTGAATCGCCTTCACCACCGTGCGGGCCGATCCCGTGCTGCCGGCCATCTCAGGCAGCCTCCGCATAGAGAGCCGATTGCAGGTCGTGCACCGCCTGCTCGAAGCCGGCCTTATCGCCGAAACAACGCACCAGCTCCAGCGGCGTGCCCATGCTCGTGAAGGGAGGAATCCGCAACATCTTCACATTGTCCAGCTCACCCACCACGCCCTCATCCTGGTATTTGGCCAGCAGCGCCTCCAGCACCGCCCGCGCCTGGGGCCCGTAGCGGCTGAACACATCCTGTTTCTGCACCCTTGCTGCCCGCTCGCGCCGGCTCAGGGGCGGCTGGTCGTAGGCGATGTGACAGATCAGATCAAAGGGATCCAGCTCCAGGCCCACCTCCTGCTGCAGCGGCTCCAGCAGCAACCCTTCCTCGGCCAGCTCCTCGATGATCGTGGCCTTGCGCGCCTCACCCCGCCAGCGGCGCAGGAAGGCATCGAGGCTGGCGTACTGCTGCCGCACCGTGCGGCGGCTGTAATCGCGCAGCGATTCGATCACCAGCTTGCCGTTGTCATCGAGGTATTCGATGCGCTCGGTGAGCACCTGCACCGGCCGGCCCTTGATGTAGTACTTGCGGCGCGGTTCGCCGGGGGGCGTGGGGGCGAAGGGATCGGCAGCCTCGCCTGGCTGATCAGCCTCCAGCTGCGGGCCCTCGCTCTCCTGCTGGTCGTCCTCGGCGCCGAGTTCGTCTTCTGGGATGGGGGGATCAGGGTCGACGGGTGGCAGGGGATCATCGCCCTCGCCGGGCTCATAGATCTGCACCGGCTCGCCATCAAACTCCGGATCGGCGAAGTGCTTGCTGGCCTTGCGGAAATCCACCAGGGTGAAATACAGCTTCTGGCTGTCGGCGTGCACACGGGTGCCACGGCCCACGATCTGCTTGAACTCCGTCATCGAGCCCACCTCGCGGTCGAGCACGATCAACTGGCAGGTCTGCGCATCCACGCCCGTGCTCAGCAGCCTGGAGGTGGTGACGATCACCGGATGGGGCTCCAGAGGATCGATGAAGTTGTCGAGCTGCTTCATGCCGTCCTCATCGTTGCCGGTGATGCGCATCACGTAATGGCGGTTGGCCTGCACCAGATCCTGGTTTTCGTTGATCAACGCCTGCCGCATCAGCTCGGCATGCTCGGTGTCCACACAGAACACGATCGTTTTCTGCATCCGGTTGCCGCTGGCCTTGAGGTATTCCGTGATCCAGCGGGCCACCCGCCTGGTGCGCGCGTCGATCACCAGCACGCGATCGAAATCCTTCTGGTTGTAGAGGCGATCCTCAATCTCCACCCCGCGCTCATCCACCTCGCCGCCACGGGGCCGGTAGCCCTCCACATCGAGATCCAGATGCACGCGGATCACCTTGTAGGGGGCCAGGAAGCCATCGGCGATGCCCTGCTTGAGCGAATAGGTGTACACCGGTTCACCGAAGTAGTGGATATTTGACACATACTTTGTTTCCTTCGGCGTGGCGGTGAGGCCGATCTGGGTGGCGCCGCTGAAGTAGGTGAGAATCTCGCGCCAGGCCGAATCCTCGGCCGCGCTGCCGCGGTGGCACTCATCCACCACGATCAGATCGAAAAACTCGGGCGAGAATTCCTTGTAGAGCTTCTGGCGTTCCTCCGGACCGGTGAGCGCCTGGTAAAGCCCCAGATAGATCTCATGCGACTTGTTGATCTGGCGTTGGCGGTTCAAGGCCAGGGCGATCGTTTCCAGCGTGCCATCGGAGCGCTCGATGGTTTTGGCGGCCGTGCTCAGCTTGGCCATGGCGCCGCCGAACGGACGGAAATCATTCACCATCGTCTGGTTCACCAGCACGTTGCGATCGGCCAGAAACAGAATGCGCTTCTTGCGGCCCGCCTTCCACAACCGCCAGATGATCTGGAAGGCGGTGAGAGTTTTGCCCGTGCCGGTGGCCATCACCAGCAGGATGCGCGGCTGCCCCTTGGCGATCGCCTCCACCGTGGCCTGGATCGCATTCACCTGGTAATAGCGGGGCTCTTTCTTCGTGCCGCCCTCGTAATAGGGCTGCAGGGCCACCTTCTCCTGCTCAGGGGTGAACTCCCGCCAGCGGCAATAGCGCCGCCATAGCTCTTCCGGGCTGGGGAAGGCCTCCAGGGCCAGCACCGATTCGAGACTGTCCGCCTGGCCGGTGCGGTCGTGAAACAGGAAGCCATCGCCATTGCTGCTGAACACGAAGGGCAGGTGGGGCACGCCCAATGCATCGGAATAGCCCAGGGCCTGCTGCATGCCAGCACCGAGGGCCTGGCTGTTGTCTTTCGCCTCAATCACCGCCAGTGGCACGCCCTCATGCACCAGCAGATAATCGGCCCGCTTGCGCCGCCCCCGGCTCACAAGCCGGCCGCGCACAATAATGCGGCCATCGGTGAAGGAATACTCGCGCAGGATCCGCTCCGGCAGCCAGCCCGCTCCGCGCAGGGCCGGCGTGATGAAGCGATCGCAGATGTCGGTTTCGCTCAGGTCGCGCTTGTTCATCGGCCAATTCTGGGGGGCAGGCGGCGATGGGGCAAATCCATGCGGAAATTGCATGACGCCTCTCGCCGGCTGTCGCTTCAGGAACCGCCCAGGGCTTGGCTGGCCCAGGCCAGGACTGCGCGAGCCGCCTGAAGCGCGTCCTCACTGTCCCGTCCATCGAACAGATCACGGGGGGCTTCTTCGCCATCGGGGTAGCGGGTGGCGGTGTTCATCCGACTCAGCGCCGGCAGGCGCAGGGCGCGCAGGGGCTGGGTGTCCAGGCCCACGGCCTCAAGCGCCTCGACCAGCCGCTCCAGCGAATGGCTGCGCGGCGGTTCCACGACCACACCGATCAGCACAGCTTTGCAGGCTTTTTCCGCCGCCTGGCTGGCGTGATAGCAAGCCTGGGAGTGGAAGGATTCCCTGCGGGCGAGCTCCGCCATCGCCAGGCCTGCACGCGCGGAGTCATGGGCCGCCGGCCAGCCGCAGCGCGTCCCGGCCGATGGCGCGCCAGAGGGGATCCTGCCCCTGACGGCGGCGGCGCCAGCCCTGCGCATCGAAGCAGAGCACATCGTCCGCCAGGCAAGCCCCGAGAATCCGCTCCCCCAGTTCGTCGGCCTGGTGCTGGGTGGGAGCGACGGCGATCAGATCCACATCGGAGAACGCATCCCAGTCCCCTCGGGCGAGGGAGCCGAACAGCCACACTTCCTGACCAGGAGCATTGAGCAGGGAAGGCATGGCCGCCCGGAGACCCTCCAGGCGCTCGGCCAGCCGTCGGGCACGAATCTCGCGGACGGTGGGCATGACGGCAGGTTAGACGCCGAGTTGCACAGGGTGGAACTGAGAGGGAAGAAGCCCCGGGCTCTCTG
>JBIKTO010000164.1:0-6034 GCA_044348065.1 Cyanobium sp. | reverse complement strand
CGCTCTATTGAGCGGCGGCATGGACCAACTGGGGCGACGGGTTGTCGTGGGCCATGACGGTCCAGCTCAGGTTCCTCCTGCCTCTGCTGGAGGGTGACCTTCAGCTGATTGAGGGAGATGGCTGGCAATCAAGGCTGTCACTGCGCAAACCCGTCACCTCCTGGTCAACCTGGGCAAGGCGCTGCAGCACCAGGAGCAGATCCCGAGATGTGAGCTCGCCATCGTCGCCCCATTTCAGGCAGGTGCGGCCCAGGCAGGTCGTGCCCGGCCAATCTGTGACACGGGACGCAGGGGGGGTGGGCGTTTGGATGGAGTCCGTCATGGCAGACCTCCGAGCTGTCGTTGGATTCATTCTCCTGCCACTGGCCGATTGGCGATGCCCCCATACAGGGGCAATCGCCGCTCCAACCTGCTCAGGACCAAGGGAGCCGAGCCTCCTGGCGGGTGTTCACCCGCGCCTCTGGCGTGCGGCGTTGTTGGGTTTGCCGTACCGCCTGGTCCGGATTTTGCACCAGCCAAGGCGCCTCTCGAACACCGTGGAGCCGGTGTGCTGCTGCAAAGGCGGAGCGCCATCTGGGCCGCAGCTTCCTATCGGCCAGAAGCTGGCTGGAGCGGGAACAACGTCAACCCGTTGCCATGGTGCTGCCGGATTGTGTTTTGCTGTGGGCGGAGGCTGGGCCTCACTCCTCCCCTTCCTCACCCCCCACCGGCACCAGCCGCACCTGCTTGCGGCCCAGCTTGATCTCAAATTCATCGCCCGGCTTGAGGCCGAGCAGGGCCGTGTAGGCCTTGCCCACCATCAGGTTGCCGTTGAACTGCACCTTGGTGGCATAGCTGAGCTGCCGGCCCGGGCGACCTCGACCGCCGCTGCCCTTGCCGCCCTCGCCGAGGCTGACCCCCTTGGCCTCCAGCAGCGCCTCATAGAAGGCGGTGAAGTTCAGCCGATCGCCGCCATCCTTCTTGCCGCTCACATAGCCGCAGGCGCGGACCAGATCGGACTTGGAGACATCGCCGAGTTCCTTGACCTTGGACAGCAGATCGGGGCCGGTGAGCATGGTTCGGATTGCAGATAAACCCACTCTATCCGTAGCGGGATGCTCGCCAAGTGGCGCAACTTGATCGTTCGCAACTCTTGCGATCACGTTCGGGGCTCTGTTCGCAACCGCGCCAGGCATCACTCCGGTAGCATGCGGCAACGCCCCTCAATGCCAACCCCTGCCATGACCCAAGCCTCTGGCAGGTGCTGCACCACAGGCCATGGGATCGTTTGGCGGGTGAATGGCCTCTCCTGCTGAATCCGGCGGCGCTTCCTCCACCACGGAGGCCAGCCGTGAGGTGCTGGCGGGGTTGATCGAGCGGGTCACCTTTCACAGCCCCGCCAATGGCTTCTGCGTGCTGCGGATCAAGGCCCGCGGCCAGCGGGAGCTGGTGACGGTGGTGGGCCATGCGGCGGAGATCAACCCCGGCGAATGGATCACGGTTTCCGGCGAGTGGGTGAACGATCGCGAGCATGGCCTGCAGTTCAAGGCCACCTTCCTGCGCACCTCTCCCCCCACCAGCGCGGAGGGGATGGCGAAATATCTGGGCTCGGGGATGATCCGCGGCATCGGGCCGATCTATGCCAGCAAGTTGATCGACGCCTTCGGGGAGGAGGTGTTCGCGGTGATCGAGGAAGCACCCGAGCGGCTGCGGGAGGTGCCGGGCATCGGCAAGGTGCGGGCCGGCCGCATCGCCCAGGCCTGGGCCGATCAGAAGGTGGTGCGCGAAATCATGGTCTTCCTGCACAGCCATGGCGTTGGCACCGCCCGGGCGGTGCGGATCTTCAAGACGTATGGCAACGACGCCGTGCAGGTGATGGCGGAGAACCCGTATCGGCTGGCGCGCGACATCCGCGGCATCGGCTTCCGCACCGCCGATGCGATCGCCGCCCGGCTGGGCATCGCCCCCGACGCCATGATCCGCCTCCGGGCGGGCCTGAACTACGCCCTGCTGGAGGCCAGCGGCGAGGGCCACTGCGGCCTGCCCACCGCGGAGCTGCTGCGTCTGGCGGGGGAGTTGCTGGCGGTGGCCGATGGGGAGGGCAAGCGCCATCCCCTCGATCCCGTGCTGATCGAGCAGGCGCTGGATCTCGAGCTGGCGGAGGGCACGGTGGTGGCCGACAGCCTGCGGGCCGCCAACCCAGTGGCCGGGGCAGAGGCGGTAACGGTGGAGCCCGAACCCGCGGTGTTCCTGGCCCACCTGCATCGCGATGAACGGCGCATCGCCGAGCAGCTTCAGGCCCTGGGGCAGGGCCAGACGCCGTGGCAGCGCAGCGAGCGCGGCGCCATCGACCCCGCCAAAGCCATCGCCTGGGTGGAAGGCCAGCTGGGCATCGAGCTCGCCGCCAGCCAGCGGCAGGCGGTGGCGTTGGCGCTGGCCAGCAAGGTGCTGGTGATCACCGGCGGCCCCGGCGTGGGCAAGACCACGTTGATCAACGCCATCCTGCGCATCCTGGCCGCCCGAAAGCTGCGGATTCAGCTCTGCGCCCCCACCGGCCGGGCCGCCAAGCGGATGGCTGAAACCACTGGCCTGGAGGCGAAAACGATCCACCGCCTGCTGGAGTTCGACCCGGCGGCCTACGGCTTCCGCCGCGGGCCGGCGCTGCCATTGGAGTGCGACCTGCTGGTGGTGGATGAAACCTCGATGGTGGATGTGCCGCTGATGGCCTCCCTGCTGGCGGCCCTGCCCGAGGAGGCGGCCTTGCTGCTGGTGGGGGATGTGGACCAGCTGCCGTCGGTGGGTCCGGGCCAGGTGCTCGCCGATGTCATCAACAGCGCTGCCCTGCCGGTGGCGCGGCTGAGCGAGGTGTTCCGCCAGGCGGCCGCCAGCCGCATCATCACCACCGCCCATGCGGTGAACCAGGGCCAGCTGCCCGATCTGCGCCCGCCCGCCGATCCGGAGCGCTGCGATTTCTTCTTTGTGGCCGCCGATTCGCCGGAGCAGGCGGTGCCGCTGATCCTCAAGCTGGTGGCCGAACGAATCCCGGCCCGCTTTGGCCTCGATCCGATCCAGCAGGTGCAGGTGCTCACCCCCATGGCCCGCGGCGGCTGCGGCTCCAGGGCGCTGAACGTGGCCCTGCAGCAGCGGCTCAACCCCGACCCCGCCGAGCAGGTGGAGCGTTTCGGCTGGCGCTTTGCCCCGGCCGACAAGGTGATGCAGATCGCCAACGACTACGAGAAGGAGGTGTTCAACGGTGATCTGGGCACCGTTGATTCGATCGATGCCGACAACAGCGAACTGACGGTGCTCTTTGATGGCAAGCCCGTCAGCTACGGCTGGGGCGAACTCGACACCCTCGTGCCCGCCTATGCCTGCACGATCCACAAAAGCCAGGGCAGCGAATACCCGGCGGTGGTGATCCCCCTGCTCACGCAGCACTACACGATGCTGCAGCGCAACCTGCTCTACACGGGCATCACCCGCGGCAAACGCCTGGTGGTGCTGGTGGGCCAGAAGCGAGCCCTGGCGATGGCGGTGAAAAACCACCTGGGCCGCCGGCGCTGGACCAAGCTGCGGGAGTGGCTTGGCAGGGAGGACACGGTCAGCGCTCAGCTCCCGGCCTGCCCACCCCAAGCAGACCTCCGGACTCCCCCTGCTGTACGCGCCCGCCCAAGCCGCTCAGGAGCACCCACCGGATCTCGGTAGCATCCACCTATCTGGCCGGTGGCATGTGGCGAGGGTTCAGCTGTTCCTCTCCACCGTCTCGGCTGAGTTCCTGAGCTATCGCGAGCGGCTGCGGCACCTGCTCACCCGCCCGGATGTGGAGGTGAAGGTGCAGGAGGATTTCATCGTCACCGGCGATGAAACCCTGGAGATGCTCGACACCTACATCCAGGGTTGCGATGGGGTGATCCACCTGGTGGGGGACATGACGGGATCGATGGCCAAGCCGCCGTCGGTGGCCGCGATCGCCTCGCGTTACCCCGAGCTGGGCAGCCGCTTTCCTCTGGCTGAGTTCCTGCAGCCTGATGGCCCCTCGCTCTCCTACACCCAGTGGGAGGCGTGGCTGGCGCTCTGGCATGGCAAGAGGCTGTTCATCGCCACACCCCAGCCCGGGGCCCAACGGGATGGGGGCTACCGGATGGAGCAGGAGCAGCAGGCAATCCAGCAGGCCCACCTGGCCCGCTTGCGAGGGATAGGCCGCTATCCGGGTTGCAAGTTCGCCAGCCAGGAGGAGCTGGTGGCGGAGGTGTCCGTTTCGTTTGTGCTCGATCTGCTGGTGAAGGCAGGGCTCAATCCCAATCCCTACACCCCCCACAACCTCCCGGACCGCACCACCAGCTCTGAGCGCTTCGTGGGCCGGGACGCCGAACTTCAGCACCTGGCGGAGCTGCTGACCCCAGAAGGAAGCCGCGTGTACCTCATCGGCATGGGGGGTGTGGGCAAGAGCGAGCTGGCCCTGCAATACGCCTACGACAACCTTGATCGCTATCGGGGCGGGATCGTGCGCCTCGATGCCCGCCAGGGCCTGGCGGCGATGGCCAGCCAACTGGTCACCTTCTTCCGGGGGGCTTTTCCTCAGGTGGCCTTGCCCGACGACACCAGCCCCACGGAGCTGCTCCCTGTGTGTTGGAGCCAGTGGCCAGCCGGTAGCAACCCCCCGGAGCCGGTGCTGTTGATCCTCGATGACCAACGGGGCGAGAACCTTCCGGACGATTCGGGGGACACCCGCGGCTACGCCGCCGAGCGGCAGCTGTCTGCGGGTCTGCCGCCCCGCTTCCGGCGGCTGATCAGCCAGCGGGAACCGGCCCCCACCGGCACCAGGGCGATCGAATTGCCGCTGCTGCAACGCGAGGCCTCCCTGGAGCTGTTGGCCCTGCAGGCCAGCGAGGGCGGCCCATCACGGATCGAGGCGGAAGCGCAGGCCGCGGATGGGCTCTGCGAGGAGGTGGGCGATCTGCCGCTGGCCTTGGTGCTCCTCGGTGCCCGCCTGGCGGAGCGGCCTGACATGAAGCTGGGCCAGCTTCTGGCCGATCTGAAGGCCAAGGGCGCGGAGGCCAAAGCGCTCCAGCAGGCCCATCCCGAACTCGGCGCCAATCGGGGAGTGGTGGAAGCGCTGCTGATCAGCTGGGAGCCCCTTTCCGAGGCAGCCAAGAGCCTGGGGGTGTTGCTGGGAGAGATGGCTCCGGCGCTGATTCCCTGGGAGCTGGTGGAAGCCTGCCGCTTGCCGGAGCAGGAGGTGGAGGAGGGCAGTGCCTTTGGCGAGCAGCAGAGCGAGCTGAAGCGCGCGCAGCTCCTGGAGCGCCTGGGGGAGGGAAGGTACCGGCTCCATCCGCTGGTGCGGCAGTTCATCCGGCTGCAGAGCCGAGAGCAGGAGGAATTGGCGGTCTCCTGGCGCAAGCAACTGGCGGGGGTGGTGGCTGCGATCTGCCGGCAGGGGATTCCGCAGACGCTCACCCTGGAGCAGGTGAAGGCACTGGAGCCGGTGTTGCCCCATATCCGTCAGGTGGCGGAGCACTGCTCGGGGGAGTTGAGCGCGGAGGATTTGCACGTGCCCTACACGGGTCTGGCTCGGGTGGCGGAGCATCAAGCCATGTTTGCGGATGCGTTGCGGTGGAATGAACAGGCGCTGGCTGAGTGTGAAGGGCGCCTGGGCCCGGAGCATCCGGGCACCGGCTCCGCCCTCACCAATCTGGCTTCGGTCCTGCAGGCTACCAACCGGCTGGAGGAGGCGGAGCCGCTGATGAGAAGGGCACTGGAGATCGTTGAGGCCAGCTACGACAGCGAGCATCCCGAGGTGGCCATTCGCCTCAGCAACCTGGCGCAGCTGCTGAAGGACACGAACCGCCTGGCGGAGGCGGAGCCGCTGATGCGAAGGGCGCTGGCGATCGATGAGGCCAGCTACGGCAGCGACCATCCCAATGTGGCCAGGGATCTCAACAACCTGGCGCAGCTGCTGCAGGCCACCAACCGGCTGGCGGAGGCGGAGCCGCTGATGCGAAGGGCGCTGGCGATCGATGAGGCCAGCTACGGCAGCGACCATCCCAATGTGGCC
>JBIKTO010000163.1:0-6046 GCA_044348065.1 Cyanobium sp. | reverse complement strand
CCCGTCCGCGGCGGCGATGCTCCCCTGGAAGCCGTTGCGGTCCTCCAGCAGCCAGCGCCGGCGACCGGCCACCAGCGGCGCCGCCACGATGATCAGCGAGTCGCCGGCGGCGACGCTGGCGGTCCGCTCGCCGTCCTCGGAGACAAGCTGCAGCGGGCGCAACGCCAGGGCTCGCTTGGATCGGCCGCTCACCAGCAGCAGGCGTCCGACGGCGGGCGGGGTCACGCGCCGATCCAGGGGCAGAAAACGCCGGTCCCGGCCCGGATCGGGGTCGGCGGCCAGGGCGGCGTCCTCCGGCTCCTCGGCCAGGGGCAACGGCATGGACTGGGCGAGCACCGTGCTCTGGCGCAGGCCGAACCAGCTCAGGTGTTCCCGGCCGTCGGGCTCGATGCGCGTCACCTTCGCCACCAGCCCGAAGCCGGTGCGCGTCAACGTGCTCACCTTGGCGACCCGATAGAGCTCCACGTAGTTCGGCTTGAGCAGGGCCAGCCAGCTGCCCTCCAGGATCTGCGGATAGGCGGCGTCGAGATCGATCTGCGCCGCCTCGTCGGTGTCGCCGCGGTGGATCGAGAAATCGGGCCATTCCGTGGCTGATTCCGATCCGTACAGCAGCTTGATCTCCTTCGGCAGGTGGTCCCATTCCGCCGCGCTGTGGCCGAAGAGGGCCGCCCGCTGGCGGAACACGAAGGCGCGCGGCTCCGACGCGGGCGGCATCCGCCGCTTGCCCAGTCCCCGGCGCCAGGTGACCACCGTGTGATCCCGCTCTGGCACGGGGGTGACGCTTTCGACGATGCGCACATCCCAGGCCTCGCTGCCCGCCCAGCGCTCCCGCTCCTCGCCGACCAACAGGATCACATCCGCCGGCTGCAACTGCGTCGCCACCCCGGCGAACCAGGCCGTGGTGCTCTCGATCGCCAGGTCCTGCTGGCGGGTGCAGCGCGGTTTCAGGGCGTTCCACTCGGCTCTCGCCTCGATCGGCTCGATCGTCTCGAAGGTCTGGGGCCGCTGGTCCTGGGCGGGTACCGAGAGCACGCGCACCCCCGTCTCGATCATCGCCTCCCACGGCGAGCCGGGCGCCGCCTCCACCGTGAAGGCCAGGGTGGCCGACGCCGCCACCCCTGGCTTCAGCTCGTAGCCGATGGCGCGGGCGAGCTCCAGGATCGAGCGCCGCTCGGTTGCACAGCGCAGGAAGCCCTCGTTGGCGATCCGCTCCTGGTAGAAGGTGAGCACATCGGCCAGGCAGGCCCAGGCATCCAGCAGGGCGATCGCCGGGTCGGCCCCGTCGCGGCTGGTGAGGGCCGGGAGCCGGGACGGCAGGCGTTCGGTCATCGATCGCAGGAACGCCCCATGGGTGCCGACCCGGTAGCTGAGCCGCTCCAGGCCGGGGCGGTTGCGGGGCGCCGGCAGCGCTGGCGTGGCCCCGCAGCAGCCGCAGTCGTCGAGCGGCGACTCGCCCAGGCTGCCCGGGCCGGCTGTGGTCGGGTTCATAGTCCTCCCTCCAGAACGAAGTCGATGCGGCCGCTCTCGGGTGCGTTGGCGTTGTTGTCGAGCCGCCCGATCTCGAGGCGGTCGAAGCGGATGCGCCCGGCGGCCAGTTCCCCTTGCGGTGGCAGGCCCCAGCGCTGGAAACGCAGCGGCTCGATCCAGGCGACGCCCCGCACCGCCATCGCCCGCTGCAGCAGCGCGCTCAGATACACCGGCTGGCCGAAGGTGAGCTCGTCCGGGTGGAAGAAGCCCCGTCGACCCGGTTCCAGATCAAAGCGGGAGAATTCGCGGATCAGTGTTGTCTTCACGTCCGCCCGCACGAAGCCGGGGGCCACGCAGACCCGCAGGGCCACGTCGAGCGGCACATAGCGGGGGCGGTCGATCTCCAGGTCCTGACCCGCCAGGCGGAAGGGCTCGAGGAAGGCGCGCAGCTCCTCCTCGAACGCCGCATCCACATCGCCGCCGCCGCGCCGGTCGACGCTCAGGAACATGGTGGTCCAGGAGCCGGTCCAGCGGCGGGTGGCCTTCGCCTTCTGCACCTGGGGGTGGCGCTCCGCCAGGGCCTCGTAATCGGCGGCTGTCACCGCCCGCTCCTGGCGGCGGAAGGCCACCGGCGCCGCCAGCCGCACGGCCTCGATCGCCTCGGGATCCTGGCCGCCCGTCGCCGGCAGCGGATTGCGCAGACCCGCGATCGCCTCGGCGCTGACCACATGGCGCAGGCTGTCGGCGCCGATGTTGCCGCTGGCGCCACCGCCCTGTCGGTAGCGGAGCTGGAAGCGCGTGCCCCGGCTCGGCCGACGGCCCTGCACGCTGTCGCCAAAGCGCAGCGAGGCCCGGCCATCCGCATCGGTTTCGACGACGAAGTCGGTGGCGAAGCGGTCGGAGGTCAGCAGATCGCGCCGCGGCTCCCAGATCTCGAATCCCGCCCGCAGACTCACCTCCGGCAGCGCCTCCCGCGGGTCCTGCGCCATCAGTCCCCGGGCGGCGCGGCGGCGCGCGGCGCCGTGGTCATAGGCGGTGCGGCGGACGATCGACGCCGCCGGCAGCCGCGGGCGGAAGGGCGCCGTTCCCGGCGGCACCGTGTCCGGATCCAGCGCCCCGGTCGCGATGGTGCGGCCCTGGTCGGCGAGCACCACATTGCCGCGGGCCAGGCTGATGTTCTCGAGAAGCGCGTTGCCGACCCGCGCCGACAGGCAGAGGGGGAAGCCCAGCCCATCCTCCCGGTGCCACTCCACCTCCGTCAGCGGTGTGGCCGCGCTGGTGGGCGGATCGAGCAGGGCGCCGCCGAGGGGATCGCTGAGCGACCGGACCCGCACGAGCCGCACCGCCTGGCGGTGGGCCGGATTCGCGTCGCCCGCCAGGCCGGTGCGCGGGCTGAGCACCTCCTCCAGGATCAGCACGTCTCCGGCTTCGAGATGGAGGTTGCCCCGCAGGATGGCGCCGGTGGCGCCGCGGGGCAGGCAGCACTCCCGGTTGCCCCAGGTGTGGAATTCGATCCGGTGCTGGCCGGCGACCAGGTTGGCGTCGTGGAGTGTCTCGAAGCCGTGGGCCTCGCGCCGCAGCGCCTCGCGCGCCGCGGCGGAATCCGGCGGCAGGGCGCCGGCGGCGACCCCCGGGATCTGGGTGAGCAGCGGCGCGCCGCGCTTGAGGCACAGGTCGGCCTCCACCTCGAAGGTCACCCAGGTGCGGGCGTTCACTCCCTCGTGCATGCAGTAGTCGAGCAGGCGGGCGTGGCGCCGCATCGAGACCCGCTGCCGCGCGGTGCCGAGGTAGGCCTCGGTGGCGACCGCGTCCTGGAAGTAGGAGAGCTGATCGCCCGCGTAGGCCAGCAGTTCCACCAGCGCCACCCCCACGTCCGCCGGGTTGCGCTCCCGCCACTGGGGCATCGTCAGCGCCAGGCGATCGAGCAGCAGGCGGCGGAAGCTTCCGTAGTCCTTGGCGAGGTAGTCGAGCCGCGGGGCCGGGAACACCTCCGCTGGGCAGCCGCTGGTGTCGGCGCAGTCGAAGTCGCTGGGGCAATCGATCTTGAAGCGGAACGGCACGGTCGCCAGGGCCGGATCGAAACCGGCCGGTGGCGTGTCGGCCCCCACCCCGGAGACCAGCCGCAGCTGATAGGTGGAGAAGTCGCCCCGCGCGCTGGTCTGGAGGATCAGGCGGTTCGGCCCCGCCGCGCTGGCGTCGAGGACGCGGATGTGGCTGACCCGTTCGCCGCCGTCGATCGCGAAGTTGCGGCGGTCGAGGGCGGGGGCGCCGCCGCCGGGCACCCCATCGCTCTGGCCGGGCAGGTTGTGGAGGAAAACCAGCTCCAGGCTGGTCTGGTCGGGCCGGACCTCGAGGTAGTCGATGCCGTTGACCACCGGCACGCCCCCCGGGCGGGTGTCGCGGACGAGGGCCCGGCGCGTTTCATTCCGGCAGGTGAAGGGAGCGCTCATGCCATCCCCTCCCGCTCGAAACGGGCGTGCGCACGGGTCTGGGTGCGCCGCACGATGTACTGCACCGTGACCACCAGCCGACCCTCCTCCACCACCACGCCGACGCCCTCCACCTGAATCACATCCGCCAGCCACTGCTGCAACGAGCCCTGCACGAGGAATTCGGTGGCGGTGGCGAGCTCGCCGCTGGCCGGGGCGAACACGAGCTGCAGGAGCCCGCTGCCGAAGGTCGGACGGTTCACCCGTTCGCCGGGCACGGTGAACAGCACCTGCTCGATCAGATCGCGGATGTGGTCGTCCTCGCTGGTGAGGGCGACGCGGCCGCTGGCATCGAGATGGAAGGGATGGTCGATCTGCATGGCGGCCTCACATGCCCTTCACACGAAACTGGCTCATCACCACCGCCAGGGGTGTGCCGGTGGGCGCGCAGATCGCCTGGCTGTCCTGCAGCAGCACCGGCAGGCCCCCCGCCCGCACCCGCAGGGCGCCGCTCACCCATTGGGCGGTGACGCAGGGTCCGGCTGCCGGCGGCACGAAGGGGCAGCCGGCGATCACGAAGGGGGCGGCCTGGGTGACCACCGGCTGGCCCCCCACCAGCACCCGCGGGCAGGGCGCGGTGGGCTGGGCCTGGCCCCCGTGGGCGCAGAGCACGGTGGCGCCGACGTGCAGCAGGTAGCCAGGCATCAGATCACCTCCAGGGCGCCGTTGTTGATCGACACGCTCACGGGCGTGAGCTTCACGGAGGCGGCGCCGTTGGCCAGCTCGATGCCGGAGAGCGCCACCTTGACGCTCGAGGGGGAGGCCTCGATCGTCACGCCGGTGGAGTCGAGCAGCACCTTCAGCGGAGTCGCCACCACCGGGGGGCTCAGCTCCAGCGTCAGGCCGCCAGCCCCGGGCAGATCGGAGAGGGTGAGCGAGATGCCGTCGGTTTTGAGCACCTTCATCGCCTCGATCGCCGGCGTTGCCGGCACCTCGCCGAGGCCCCAGAAGCAGCCGCTCCAGATCGGGTAGTCGACGTTGCCCCCTTCGAACTCCACCCACACGTTGGCCTCCCGGGGCGGAATCAGGAACAAGCCCACCCCCGGGCCGGCGAAGGGAACGCAGGGCATCGCCCAGCTGAGGCTGCCATCACCGAGCACGGCGGGGCAGCTCACCTGCAGGCGGCCCTGCTGCAAAGGGTCGAGATTGTTCTCCACCTTGCCGCGATACTTGCCGAAGAAGCTGCTCATCAGCGCACCACCGGTGTGGTCGAGCCGGTTCCCTCGCGGCAAAGCGAGAAGCGTTGCGAATAAGCACCACGTCGAATCCGATGTGTCACGTTCTTTACATACCAATTCCCGTCGTAACTGTAGCCCGCTCCACGCAGGCCGACGATGCTGCGGGCCTGGAGCATGCCCCCGTAGCGCAGTCCGTCCAGCTCCCCGTCGGCGCTCACCCCGTCGATCGAGGCATCGGTGCGCCCCTGGGCGTGGCCCATCGCCTGAATCGCATCGAGTCCGGAGGCGCGGAAGCGGCGTCGCCGCACGTTCGGCTGGTTCGTCAACCAGCCGGGCCGGGTGGCCAGGGGGGGGCGCAGGCTGGCCAGGGTCTGGACCGGGATCGTGGTGTTGCTCAGCCGGTCCTGCACCCGCCCGGCGCTGAATTCCGTTGCCAGGCCGTTGTCGCGGAAACTGATCTGGCTGACGTTGGTCTCGCTGCCGAGGTTCACGTTCAGGGCGCCCTGCGGGATGCTGAAACGGGGCGGCGGCCCCCAGTACGCCGTGTTGGTGAATGGCACCGCCCCGGGCTCGATGAAGAACACATAGCCATGGCGACTGGCCATCTCCACCAGGTACTCACGGTCGGTTGCCTGCTGCACCGGCGTGCGTTCGACGGGGTTCGGTGGCGCGAGCACCGTGGGCGGGATCACCTTCGGGATCAATCCGTACTGGGCGTAGCTGGCGATGATCCGGGCGGCGATGATCGTCTCATCCTGGGCTGGATGTTCGGCGGATTTCTCCTCCAGATCCATCATCACGCTCACGTCCTCGCCTGTGACGGTGAGCGTGCCCGTGCCCGGGCTGCTGCCGGGGGAGAGCTCCAGATGCGTGATGATGCCGTCCATCAGCACACGCGGAAAGCCGTTGATC
>JBIKTO010000162.1:0-6051 GCA_044348065.1 Cyanobium sp. | reverse complement strand
GCATTGAGCTGGGTGCGGGCGGCGATCGAAAGTCCGAACACCTGGGCGCCATAGCCCTCAAGAATCGGATCCTGCAGGAAGAGACCCAGGGTGAACAGGATCAGAAAGGAGAAGAACACCAGCACCTGGCGGCTGGAGGTGATCAGCTGCCAGGCCTGGCCCAGGGTGACCGCATCCTCCCGGGTCTGGGCGGCTGTGGGGTTGCCGGGCAGGGAGCGCCGGGGGCCGATGGGCTCCATTCCCCAGGTGGCGACGACGGCCAGGCCCATCACCAGGGCCGCAACGGTGGCCATGAACCGCAGCAGCACCGGCTCGATCAGGGCGGGGTCGTTGACGCCATCGAGTTCGCGCAGGCTGAGGCTGATGGCGATTGCCCCGACAACGATCCCGACGGTGAGCATGCACCAGATGATGCCCACGGCCCGCGGTCGCTCCTGCTCGCTGGTGCGGTCGATCACCAGGGCGAGGTACGGGGTGGTGGCCAGGGAGATGGCCAGACCGTAGAGAGCGAACAGGCCGCAGAGGGCGGCGATGCCGAGGCCGAGCTGGGGCTGGTGGCCGGCCTGCAGCAGCCGCCCCACCTGGAAGATCAGCGGCACCGAGAGCACCGCCAGGCTGCAGAAAAGGGCCGTGCCCGCCAACACATAGGGGACGCGGCGACGGCCGTCGAAGGGATGGGAATCGGAGATCTGGCCGAAGAGCACCCGTGAGGGGGCCACGAACTGCTCGAAGGCCAGGGCGCCTCCGACGAGGAGTCCCGGGAAGGCGAGTTCGCTGATCATCACCCCGTTGAACATGCCGGCGAAAACAACGGCCAGGGTCCCGAGGCAACCCTGGAACAACCCCAGGCGCAGGGTGTCGGGCAGGGTGAGGCCTGGGGTGGGGGCAGGCAAGGCGATCAGCGGGTCGACTTGGGGGTGGACTCGGCGCTGCAGGCCGGCAGGAGAGGGTTGGGCTCGACCGGAACCTGGCTGGATGCCTCCGAGGCTGGCCGGGCCGCGGGCAGGTTGGGACGGGGGCAGATGGCGATCTGATCGAGCCCGGTGAAGCGCCGCAGGCGGGCGAGGCTGATGTTGTAGTCAGCGATGGCGTTCGACCAGCGCACCTCGGCCTGGGTGAGGTCGCGCTGGGTGTCGACCACCTCCCGCTGGGTGGTGACGCCGGCCTGGAAACGCAGCCTGGCGAGCCGCAGTGATTCGCGGGCGGAGAGCACCTCGCGGGAGGTGGTGGTGATGTTGCGGTTGTTCTGCTCGAGCGTGTACCAGTTGGTTTCCACCTCCCTGCGGATCTGGTCGCGTTTCTGGGCGAAGAGGAAGCGGTTTTCCTGGGCACGTTGCTTGTTGAGCCTGTACTCGGCCCGGGCCCGGCCGCCGTCAAAAAGGGTCCAGTTGAGGCTCAGGCCCACGCTGTTGTCGAAACTCCAGCCCTCGTAGTCGGCGCTGGGCTGACTGGCCGCCAGACCGGTGTAGCCATAGGAGCGGCCGCCGGCCACTCTGTTGAAGATGCTCAGCAACGGTTGGATGCCGGCGAGTGCTTCGTTGGCCGTGCTGTTGGCAATCGAGACATCCAGCAGCAGCTGGTCAAGCTCTTCGCGGAAGGTGTAGGCCGCTACGATGCTCTCCTGGAGCGAGGGAAGCCAGAAGCCGACCGGTCGGGAGGGGTCCTTGGCGGTGGGGGTGACGTCCTGGGGCAGATCAAGCAGAGCCGCCAGATTGCGGCGGGCCACCGCCTGGCCGGTGCCGGTGTTGCTCAGACCCAGCAAAGCGTTGGTGAGCAGCTGCTGGTCGCGGGCCAGCTGGGTTTCAGCCTCAAGAACCTCGAGCTTGGTGGCGACTCCGGCCTGGAAACGGGCCCGGGCGTCTCGCAGGCTCACCAGGGAAGCCCGCACCGATTCCTGGCCGATGCGCACCTGTTCGTCGGCTTTCTGAAGATCGAAGTAGGCCTCCGCCACTTGCAGACGCAGCTCCCGCAGGCCGATCAGGTACTCGTTCTTCGCCTTCTCGTAGCGATCCCGGGCAGCGGCGATGACCGGCGTGCGGGATGGATCGATCAACGCCCAGCTCAGTTCAAGCTGGGTATCCATGTTCTGGATGCTGTCACGGAGCGGCGTCGGCTGAAAGGCTGGCCTGGACGGAACGCTCTCGCCAGCGGAATAGGCGGGAAAGTTCCGGGCCGTGAAGGTCAGCGTCGGGTACCAACGGGCAATCGCCGCCCTCAAGGCCGACTGGGCCTGCTCCACACGGCTGCCGAGCGCCTTGAGATTCGGATTATTGACCTCCGCAAGGGTTTCGACCTCAGGCAGGCCGAGGGGGCGCAGTTCGCGGATGCGCACCTGGTCGGGCTTCACTGGCAGTGCCAGAGAACGGGGTGCGGCGAGATCGAGTTCGGAGGCGGGCAGCTGGGTGGCCGCCGGCGGCAGCACAGAGGGGTTGGATTTCGGGCGGTTGCCGCGAACCGCGGGGGCCAGGGGAATGGAACGGCGGATGGCGGCGCCGGCCGGATCCTCCGGATTCAAACCAGGCGCAACAGGGGTAGGAGCGGCGGCGGTTCCGGAGGAGGGAGAAGCCGGGGCGGACTGGGCGGCAACCCGGAGCGGCGGGACGGAGACCACCATCAGCGCGGCGAGCAGAAGATGGCGAGGTTTCACATCCGAGCGCAAAAGTTCCGCACGAGCTTAGGCATCGGCACCCTGCTTGCCGAGGCAGACGGCCACCAGATCGTCCGCACCCCCGATCACGCGCACGGGCACGGGCAGTTGCTGCCGCAGCCGCTCCAGGGGGCAGTCATCGAGGAACACAGGCTCGCCCTGGCGCAACATCACCCCCGGCAGCAGCAGTTCGTCTCCCAGATCCCGGCCCCGCAGTCCCTCCAGCAGGTCGAATCCGGTGAGCAGACCGGTGACAACCTGCTCCTGACCCCAATAGGGGCTGGGCAGGCCATGCAGGATCAGCTCCAGCCCATCCACCCGATTGAGCCTGTCCACCGCGGGCTGCAGGGCGCCGGCCACCAGCCGGCCCACCACCCAGCTGAAGCGCCGGGGAGCGGCGATCGCCGCCGGCAGGGCTGCGGTGGCCTGCTCCAGCTCCTCAAGAAAGGCGCGGATACTGCCGACCCCGTTCTCACGCTGGGGCAGATCCTCGTAGCTGGACCTGGCGGGCAGGGGACGATCAGCGATTAGATACCACTCATCCGATAGCCAGGCGAAGCGGCTGCCCAGCTCCTGCTGGAAGCGGCGCTGCAGGGGCTCCACCGCCTCGATCACCGCCGCCGCGTCGTCGGGCGTGACCGGGCGCAGGGCATCGCCAGCCGGCCGGAAGCGGGTGAGGCCGACGGGCACCACGGCCGCGGAGAGCACCGCCGGCCAGTCGCCGCAGCCATGGCGGGCCAGGTCGGTGAGCGTGCGCTCCAGGGCGACACCATCATTGAGGCCGGGGCAGACCACCACCTGGGCGTGGATCTGCAGCCGCCGCTCGGCGAACCAGTCGAGCTGCTCCAGGAGCAGGGCCGCCCTGGGATTGACCAGCAGCCGGCTGCGCAGCTCCGGCTCGGTGGCGTGCACCGACACGTACAGCGGCGAGAGGCGCTGGGCCTCGATCCGCTGCCAGTCGGCGGCGGTGAGGTTGGTGAGGGTGAGGTAGCTGCCGTAGAGGAAGCTCAGCCGGTAGTCGTCATCCTTGAGGTAGAGGCTGCCCCGCCGTCCCGGCGGCTGCTGATCGATGAAACAGAAGGGGCAGTGGTTGTTGCACTGCCGCAGGCCATCGAACAGGGCCTCGCTGAACGCCAGCCCCAGCCCCTCATCCACATCCTTCTCCAGCTCCAGCCGGTGGCGGGTGCCATCCGGATCCTCCACCTCCAGCACCAGGTCTTCCTCGGTGCAGAGCACCTGCACATCGATCAGGTCACGGGGATGGACCCCGTTGATGGTGAGCAGGCGATCCCCGGGCTGAAACCCCAGCTCCTCGCTGATCGAGCCGGGCTCCACGGCGGCCACCACCGCGGGCTGGGGCAGGCGTGGGGCACCGGGAGCGGCGGCCCGCGCCTCGGCCTCAGCCGCGGCGATGCCTGGCGAGGGTTCGTTCCACACGGGCAGGCGGCGAGGTCTTTCGCCAGTCTGCTGAGCGGCGGCAGCGGGCGTCAGCCGGCGGCGACTTCACTGGCGCGGAAGAACAACAGGATCACCACGCCGAAGAGCAGGCGGTAGGCGACGAAGAGCCAGGTGCTGTTCTGCTGCAGATAGCGGAGCAGCCAGGCGATCGCCAGCCAGGAGACGATCGCCGCCGTGACCACGCCCACCACGGTGGGCAGCAGTCCACCATTGGCGGGTTGCTGAAGGGCGGTCTTCACTTCCACCAGGCCCGCGAGGGTGATCGCCGGGATGCCGAGCAGGAAGGAGAAGCGGGCGGCGGCGGGACGCTGCCAGCCGTCGAACAGAGAGGCCGTGAGCGTGCTGCCGGATCGGGAGACGCCCGGCACCAGCGCCAGGGCCTGGGCGGCACCCACCAGCAGACCATCGCGCAGAACCACCTCCTGGATCTCGCGCCGACGGGCCCCATAGAACTCCGCCAGGGCCAGCAGCAGGGCCATGACGATCGAGACGATCGCGATGGAGGTCATGCTGCGCAGGGGGGAGGTCTCGTACGCCGGGAACCAGATCTTCAACGCCAGACCCGCCGCCAGGATGGGAGCGGTGCCGATGGCGATCGCCAGGCCGAGGCGCGCTGAGGGATCTCGCCACTGCCCATGGCGGAAGGCCCGGGCCACACCGCGACCTACCTCAACCAGATCCTGGCGGAAGTAGGCCAGCACCGCGGCGATGCTGCCCAGCTGGATCACAGCGGTGAAGGCGATGCCGGGGTCTCCCCAGCCGAGGAGCACGGGCACCACTTTGAGGTGGGCGGTGCTGCTGATCGGCAGGAACTCCGTGAGCCCCTGCACGACTCCCAGAACGAGGGCGTGCCAGCAGGCCGTCCCCAGGGAAAGGGATTCCGCGGGGGCGGTGATGGTCATGCCCGGAGGGAGAGTGGGCCGACCTTATGGCGGGGCGGGGCGGAGCGCCAAGCCGGGAAACCATTAAGGTTGGCCATCTTTCTTCACATCCCAGGTGATCGGGGTTCCCACCAGCCTCCCCATCCGTCGCCCACGGGTCACCACGGTGACCCTGCAGCTGCCGGGAACTCCTGTCTCCACCTGGCTGGAGACCGTCTCCCTGCCCCTGCTGGCGGCCCTGCTGGTGGCCGTCCCCGTCTTTGTGCAGGCCCCCTGGGTGAGGGTGGCCCCCATGGCGGCCACCCTCTTCACCCTGCCGCTTGTGGCCTTTGGGGTGGTGCTCGAGCAGCGCGCCAGCGGTCCCTGGCGCCGCCTTGGTGTGCTGCTGGTGGGCTTCGCCGGCAGCTGGCTGGGCGGCAGCCTGTTCTGGGGCTGGTTCCGCCTGCACCCCCTCTGGCATCTGCCGATCGAAGCCTTCGCCCTGCCCCTGGCCCTGGCGGGCCTGGGCAGCCGCTGGCGGCTCGCGGCCTGTTTTTATCTGGCCTCCCTGCTCGGGACCGCCGCCACCGATGCGGTCATGGCCGCCGGCGGGGTGATGGCCTTCTGGCCCCAGGTTCTGGCGGCGGCTCCCGTCCAGGCCCCGGAACTGCTCCAGCAGGCCGCCGCCGCGGCGCTGCGGCCATTCCCGCTCACCCTGATTCTGCTCAGCGGAACCCTGCTGGCCGGCCTGTGCACGGCGCTCTGGCGCCGTGATGATCCGGACTCGCAGGTGGCGGCCGCGACCCTGGCCACCACCCTGGCGGTGGATGGGATGTTCCTGCTGGCGGCCGCCCTGGCACCGCGCCTGAGCGGCCTGATCTGAAGAACTGCAAAAGCCGGGGAACCGACAAGGGCCTCTCGTTGGGTGGTCTGTAACGTTGTGGGGCGCAGGAATCGGCTTCCGGTTCCTGTCTTCGCCCGTGGGGACCCGTGCCCTCGCTGTCTCCCCGCCTATCCCTTTTCTGGAGTGTCGTGATGAAGCGGCTGCTTGCCTGGTTGATGAGTGGTGTGGTTCTGGCCGGTCTG
>JBIKTO010000161.1:0-6059 GCA_044348065.1 Cyanobium sp. | reverse complement strand
CGAAGCCGCGCAGGCTCATGGCGCATTGCAACAAAACGTTGTCTTGCGTCGGCTTGCTTTGCGTATTGGCTGAGCGGTCGCCAGGTTCCGTGAAACGCTGGGAGGCGGAGCCTGGCGGCTCTGTCACCTGCTCGGCGCTGTGAGGTAGCGAAAAGTCTCGGGGGCCCGCAGCCCCTGGCGGTTCACTGAAGCGACAGGGTGCCGAGCGACGCGGCCTGGAGCTTCGGGTCCAGCTGATGGAGCAGTTGCGCCGGAATGAGGCAGGGATTCTTAACAGACCGACAGACCGACCGACCGCGCCGGGTCCGACAGACCATGCGGCCCTCGGCGTTCTCCGCCTTGATCCCGACCTGGCGACGACAGGTGATGTGTAGAGACTAGGCGCTCCATACACATCAGCCGGTCGCCCCCCCCTAAACCATCCCCTCCGCCACCAGCCCCGCGTACGGGCCCTCCGTCTCCGCAAGCAGGGCCTCGTGGCGCCCCTGCTGCACCACCCGGCCCCGATCGAGCACCAGGATCCGGTCGGCGTCGCGGATCGTGCTCAGGCGGTGCGCCACCAGGATCTGGGTGCAGGCGCGGCGGCGCAGCGCCTCATCCACCAGCCGCTCCGTCTCCCCATCCAGGGCGCTGGTGGCTTCATCGAGGATCAGGATTGAAGGGTCCTGCAGCAGGGCCCGGGCGATCTCCAGCCGCTGGCGCTGGCCGCCCGAGAAATTGCGCGCGCCCTCGGCCAGCACCGTGTCGAAGCCGTCGGGCAGGGCCTCGATCGCCTCCAGGATCCGCACCTCGCCGCACACCCGGCGCAGCAGCTCCTCCGGCAGCGGCCGCCAGAGCTGCAGGTTCTCGCGCACGCTCATGCCGTAGAGGGTGATCTCCTGCTGCACCAGCGCCAGGGAGGCCACCGCCACCGCCCGGGGCACCGCCGCCAGGGGGTGGCCGTCGTAGAGGATTTCACCCGCCGTGGGCTGGAGCAGGCCGGCGATCAGGTGGGCCAGGGTGCTCTTGCCCGAGCCGCTCGCCCCCACCAGCGCCAGCCGCTGCCCCGGCTGAATCGTGAGGGAGAGATCCTGGATCAGCGGCGGCCGCACCGGCGCGAAGGCGAAGCGCAGATCCCGGATCTCCACCGCCCCCGATAGGCGCGACCGCTGCGCCGGCCAGGCCCGCACCGGCGGCGCCGCCAGCAGCGGGTCGATCGGCTGGTCGAGCACATCCTGCAGCCGCAGCACCGCGGTCTCGATGCCGGGCAGCTCCGCCAGGAAGGCCACCAGCCGGTCCACCTCCGCCTTCAGACCCGCCGCCACCTGCTGCGCTGCCAGCAGCATGCCCAGGGTCAGCTGGCCGGCGAGCACCAGCTGGAAGCCCACCACCAGCACCCCCAACGTGATCAGCTGGCTGAGCAGGCCGGGCAGCAGGGCCAGGGCCCCCTGGTCGAGCGCCAGGCGGTGGCGCAGGCCCGCCAGCCGGCTCTGGTGCCCCGCGAAGCGCTGCAGCACCTCCGCTTCGCTGGCGGTGCTCTTCACCATGTCGATGTCCCGCAGGGCCGCCACCAGCACCGAGGCGGTCTTGCCGCCCTCCTGCTCCAGCTGCAGGGTGGCGTCCCGCTGGCGGCGCAGGCTCAGCTGCACCACCAGCGCGTTCAGCGCCGTGCCCACCCCCACCACCAGCGCCAGCCGCGGGCTGTAGGCCAGCGTGAGCAGCAGGTAGAACACCAGCAGCACCAGGCCGGCGGCCAGGGGCAGCAGCCGCCCGGCGATGAAGGAGGCCACCTCCCGGTTGAGCAGCACCCGCTGGCTGATGTCACCGGCATAGCGCTGCTGGAAGAAGGACTCGGGCAGGGCCAGCACATGGCGCTCGAAGGCCAGGGCGCCGCGGCTGTCGAGCCGGCGGCTGAGGTGGCGGCTGCCCAGCCGCTGCAGCGTGGCCCCCGCCCCCTGCAGCACGATCACCGCCACCATCAGCCAGAGCAGCGGCTTGAGCCAGGCCTGCAGCCCCGCTCCCCACACCTCATCGATGTAGATCTGGGTGAAGATCGGCAGCGCCAGCTGGGGGCCGATCAGCAGCAGGCTGGCCAGCAAAAAGAACAACACCGCCGCCTTCTCCTCCCCCAGCCGCCGCCCCACCAGCGACCAGGCCCCCGGCAAACGGCCACCGCGGCGGAAGCCCGGACCCGGCGCCAGCTCCAGCACCACCCCGGTGAAGGCGCCGCGGAAGGCGGCGAGGCTGAGCCAGCGGCGGCCGACCGCCGGATCGTTGATCGCCACCCGATCGCCGCGGAAGCCCTCCAGCACCACGAAGTGGTTGAAGCGCCAGAACAGGATCACGGGCATCCGCCGCTGGCGCAGGGCCTCGATCTCCATCCGGTACCCCTTCCCCTCCAGCCCGTAGAGGGCGCCGGCCCGCAGCAGGCTGGCGGCGTCGCTGCCATCGCGGCTGACGCCACAGGCCTGGCGCAGCTCCAGCAGCGGCACCAGGCGGCCGTGGTGGCGCAGCAGGATCGCCAGGCAGGCGGCCCCGCATTCGCTCGCCTCCATCTGCAACACGGTGGGGGTGCGGGCGACGGCCATGTCACGGGCGACAGCCATGTCAGTAGATGCCGCTCACGTCGCGCAGCAGGGGGATCAGGTAGCTGATCGGCTGCCGCCATTCCACGAGCACCGACACATCGGTGCCGGTGCCGGCGGTGAGCCGCAGGTCGGGACCGGGCCCGCCCCCCCAGTCGTAGCCGCTGCGGGTGCGGGGATCCCGGCGCAGGCTGGTGACCGCCTCGATCAGCGGCTCCCCCGGCGCGGCCGCCGGCTGGATCGCATTCACCAGCGCCTCCAGGCCCAGCCGCTGGCGCAGCGCCTCGCGGCTCACCGGCAGGGCCCGCAGGCTGAGGATGCGCCCCTGGATGCCTCCGTGCCGCTGCGCCCTGGTGGTGGTGGGGGTGACGCGCACCAGCTGGCCGGGCTTGAGGCGCTTGCCGTCCTGGCTGGGGAAGTAGGCCAGGCTCACCAGCTCCCCCCGGCTGTCGCCCCGCTCCAGGGTGAAGATCGTGGTGCCGGCCGTCACCACGGCCCCGGGCTGCACCAGCCGCTCCACCACGCAGCCGGCCAGGGGGGCCACCACCACGGAATCGCGGTCGTATTCGGCCCGCTGGCGCGCCAGGTCCAGCGCCTCGTCGTTGATCGCCTGCTGGCGCTGGGAAGCCTCCCCCAGGTGCTGGCCATCGAGGCGCTGCAGCTCCCGCTCCTTGTCCACAAACGTCTGCTCGGCGATCGCGCCGCTGGCGCGGTAGGGCAGCAGCCGCTCCAGATCCGCCACCAGCAGCGCCCGCTCCCGCTGCGCCTGCAGCCGGGCCAGCCCATCCTGGGCCCGCAGCTGGGCCAGCCGGCGGCCGGCGGCGGCCAGGCCGAGGCGCAGCTCCACCTGATCCACCCGCGCCATCACCTGGCCGGCGCGCACGCAGCGTCCCTCGCCGCTGAGGATCGCCAGCAGCGGGCCGCTGCTGCGGCTCTGCACGGGCAGCAGCGAATCCGGCCGCAGCAGCACCCCCCGACCCTGGAGGCGCACCGGCACCCGCCCCAGCACCCCCCACACCAGGGCGCCGCCGCTCACCAGCAGCAGGGCGGTGAGCACGCCCCACCAGCCCGGGCGGAGCAGGGGCAGGGGCTGGTCGAGGGGGTCGCGGGCGGAGGCCTGGTCGAGCGCCTCCTGGCGGTAGCGGATCATCGGCCGGCGCTCATGGCGAGGGGGCGGGGTCGGCGGCCAGCTGGCGCGCCATCAGCGCCGCGAACGCACCCGGCTGGGCGACCAGCTCCGCGAAGGTGCCCTCCTGCACGATCCGGCCCGCCTCCAGCACCACGATCCGATCGGCATGGCGCACCGTGCTCAGCCGGTGGGCGATCACCAGGCGGGTGAGGCCGAGGGCCTCCAGGCTGCGGCTCACCTGGGCCTGGCTGCGGTTGTCGAGGGCGCTGGTGGCCTCATCAAGGATCAGGGCGCGCGGTCGGCGGGCCAGGGCGCGGGCGATGGCGAGCCGCTGGCGCTGGCCGCCGGAGAGGCTGCCGCCCCCCTCCGGCAGCAGCGTGTGCATCCCCATCGGCAGGGCGCGGATGTCGTCGGCCACGGCCGCCTGCTCGGCGGCGCTCCAGGCCTCCTCCAGGCTGATCTCGCTGCCGCCGGCGATCACCTCCTGCAGGCTGCCCGCCAGCAGGGCGGGGTTCTGGGGCACCACGCCGATCTGGCGGCGCACCCGATCGATGCGCAGCCGCTCCAGGGGGCGGCCATCCACCAGCACCCGGCCCCGCTGCGGCCGCTCCAGGCCGAGCAGCAGCCGCACCAGGGTCGACTTGCCGCTGCCCGTCGGCCCCACCACCGCCACGAATTCGCCGGGCCGGATCGCCAGGCTCAGGTCGTCGAGCACCCAGGGGCTCCCGTCGCCGTAGCGGAAGCCCACCCCCTCCAGCGCCAGGGCGCCCCGCAGGGGCCCGGGATCCAGGCCCTCCTCCGCGCTCTCCGGCTGGGCCTCCAGCAGCGGCCGCGCCCGCTCGAGCAGCACCGGCAGCTCGAACGCCTGGATCAGCAGCCCGGCGCTGCTGGCCACCGCGCCGAGGAAGGTGGCGAAGGCGGAGAAGAAGCCGAGCAGTTCGCCTACGTTCGGCACCGCCAGCGCCGGGTTGCGGCCCGCCTCCGCCACCAGGCGGGTGATCACCAGGAACAGCAGCAGGGTGCCGACGCTGGGCAGGAGGGTGGTGAACAGGCCGGCCAGGGCGGTGCGCTCCTCCACCGCGTAGCCCGTGTCGATGCCGGCGCGGTAGGGCGCCCACCAGTGGCGGGCGGCGGCCTCCTCCACCCCGGCGAGGCGCAGCTTGGCCACGTTGCCGATCAGCTCCAGGTTGCGGCTGTTCGCCTCCCCCTCCTGCTCCTCCCGCCGCCGCTCCAGCCGCATCGCCCCCCGGCCGATCCACACCGTGCTGCCCACCAGCACCGCCGCCAGCAGCAGGGCCAGGGCGGTGAGCGGCACGCTGATCCGCAGCATGAACAGCAGAAACACACCGCTGAGCAGGGCCTGCAGCGCTCCGCCGCTGAGCAGCGACTGGAGCTGCTCCTGCAGCTCGGCCAGGGCGCCGAAGCGCAGGCTCAGATCCCCCACCCGGTAGCGGCGGAAGAAACCGGTGGGCAGGCTCAGCAGCCGCTGCAGGGCGGCCAGCTGCAGCCGCTGGCCGCCCCGCTGCTGCACGCTCACCAGGGTGCGGGATTCGGTCCAGCGCAGGGCCACGTCCGCCAGGGCGGCCATCAGCAGCAGCGCCCCCATCTGCACCATCAGGGCCGTGTCCTTCTCCGGCAGGGCCACGTTGGTGAGCAGGGTGTTGACCGTGGGCAGCAGCAGGCCCAGAAGGGTGCTGAGCAGGGCAGTGATCAGGGCCGGCCGCAGCCGGTCGCTCACCAGCGCCAGACCGAGGCCGAACAGGGCCCCCACGCCGCCGAGCCCGGCGATCCAGCGGGCGGCGCCCACCTCCCGGCCCACCGCCAGCAGGAAGCCGATCCCCAGGCCGAGGGCGGTGGCGGCGATCAGCACCGCGGCCGGCCGGCTGGCGGGGCCGTAGCTGAAGCGCACCAGATCCCGGGCGGTACGGGCCTGGCGCGGCAGGGCGGGCTGCACGCTCAGGGCCGCCAGGGGGAAGGTCCAGCGGGCGATGGTGGCGGCGCGCAGCGGCCGGGGGGCACGGCGGGGCTGGCGGGGATCGCGCAGGGTGTAGCCGCGGGGCTGGGAGAGCAGCAGCAGCGGGCCGTCGGCGCCCAGCAGCACCAGATCGCCGCAGTCGCGTCGCAGGTCATCCGGCTCCAGCCGCACCGGCCGCACGATCAGATCCGCCGCCTCCAGCAGGGCCCGCAGCCGGGCGTGGGGATCGGCCGGCGGCTCCCGCAGGGCGCGGGGCGTGGTGCCGCAGCGCGCCGCCAGCCAATCCACCACCAGAGGCAGCGGGTCCAGGGGCTCCCCGGCGCTGGCGGCCACGGTGGCTGGTGGCGCGGGGGAGGACGCGGCGGCTGCGGTGAACGGCGCCACCGCCGGC
>JBIKTO010000007.1:0-17052 GCA_044348065.1 Cyanobium sp. | reverse complement strand
CAGCTGCGGCGGGCCACCGCGGCCGGCGGAGGCATCCGCCTGGTGGCGGTCACCACCACCACCACCAGTCGCTTCGCCCGCCGGCGCCATGGCCTCTCCTTCCTCACCACCGCCCTGCTCGGCCGGTCGATGACCGCCGGTCTGCTGCTGGCCAGCTCGATGAAGGTGGCCCACGGACGGGTGAACCTGCGCATCCAGTCCGATGGTCCCCTGCGGGGGCTGATGGTGGATGCGGGCCGGGATGGCAGGGTGCGGGGCTACGTGGGCGACCCCGGCCTGGAGCTCGATCCGGTGCCCGGCACCGACGGCCAGCCCGGCTTCGATTTCCGTCGCGCCACCGGCACCGGCTACCTGCACGTGGTGCGGGACATCGGCGAGGGCGAGCCCTTCAGCAGCACGGTGGAACTGGTGAGCGGCGGCATCGGCGAGGATGTGGCCTCCTACCTGCTCCACTCCGAGCAGACACCCTCGGCGGTGTTCGTCGGCGAGCAGATCGACAGCCATGGGGTCGTCTGCAGCGGCGGGGTGCTGGTGCAGGTATTGCCCAAGGCCTCCAGCGAGCCGGCGCTGGTCGCCCTGCTGGAGGAGCGCTGCCGGGAGATCCAGGGCTTCAGCGCCCGGCTGGCGGTCCACGCCAACAACCTGCAGGGGTTGCTGGAGGACATCTTCCCCGACCTCGATCCCCAGCCTCTCGAAGGGGAGAGCGCCACCACAGCGGTGCGCTTCCACTGCCCCTGCAGCCGCAGCCGCAGTGTGGCCGCCCTGCGGTTGCTGGGACGGGACGAACTCAGCGAGATGCTCGCCGAAGACGGCCGCGCCGAGCTCACCTGTCACTTCTGCAACGAGGTGTACGAGGTGAAAGCGGCGGAGCTGCGTGAGCTGATCGACGAGCTCACGGCCGCCTGAGCCAGCCTTCAGGCGATCAGCAGCGACGCCAGCAGCAGGAGCAGCAGGGCCGGAACGCTTTCGAGCTGGAGGGCGGCCAGGGGCAGGGCCGGCAGCTGCGGACCGAGAAGGGAGAGGGCGGCCCCGCCGAGCAGGAGCCCCAGCACCAGCGAGCCGAGCGTCCAGACGACCGCCTGGGGGAAACGGCCGAGGCGGCGCTGCAGGTTGAGCAGGCAGACGATCGCGGCGAGCCCCAGGGGCAGACGCGGATCCACACCGGGAAGCAGGAGCAACACCAGCAGGCTGCCGATGGCCGCCAGGGGGAACCAGAACTCCCGGCCGCTGGCCAGGGCGAGGCGCGGCAGAAGCGAGCCGGAGGAGGCGATGGCACGGGCCGGAGGCAGGGCCGCGAGCCGGGGCAGGGAGGGAAGCGCCAGGCGCTCAGCCTGGGGCACCTGCTGCTCCCGCTGGGAGGCGGTGCGGGCGGCGGTGCTGACCCGGCCCTGCTGGCGCTCCTTGAGCCGATCCATCAGCACCGCGTCGTAGGCCGACTCGATGCGCGATCGGGCCAGGGGATCGTCGTCGCTCAGCTCCGCCAGACGGGCCTGCCTCGCCTCCTGGACGTGGTCGAAGGAGGCGTCGGGCGAAACCCCAAGGCGCTCGTACGGATCGGAGGCTTCAGGCACTCTGGGGGACGGTTCGGAACCTGAACTCATGATCCTGAGCGTACCGGGGTGGGCCTAGAAGAGGGGTTCGCTGTGATGGAATCCAGCTTCCTGCTGGAGATGGCGACGGCAGGCCTCCGCCTCGGCGGCGGCAAGACGGCGACGACGCTTGAGCAGGGGCATCTGGGGGGGCAGGTGGCTGCCTTCGCGGATCTCCACCAGGGAGGTGTCGGGGCCGGGGGGGGCGGGATTGAAGCTCACGTAGTCGCTGCCCCCATCGCTGCGGGGGCGCACAAGCCAGACGGCTGGAGTCGGCGAGTGTGCAGGGTTGGCGGAAGCGGGGGAGGTCGGCATCAGCCCTGGCGTCGGATGCGCGGACAATGACAAATTATTGCGGGATCAGACCGCCGCCGCGAGCTCGCGCTCGGCGGTTTCCCGCGGCCGGCGGCGTCAGACGGGAATCGGCTCCAGCCCACTCACCACCGGCGCCACGGCGCTGAGCTCCAGATCGGGGTGGTCCTCCCGCAGCTGGTTGAGGTTCCACTGGTTGCGGAACAGGAGCACGGGCCGATCCCAGCTGTCCCGCACCGTGCGGCAGTTGAACAGCCGCCCCACCCGCTCCAGCGCCGGCCAGCCGCCGCTCACCCAGCGGGCGAGGGTGAACTCCATCGGCTCCAGCCGGGTGCTCACCCCGTACTCGTGCTCCAGGCGGTACTGCACCACCTCCAGCTGCAGCTGGCCCACCGCCGCCAGGATCGGATCGCGCCGGCTGGGATCGGTGTCATGCAGCACCTGCACGGCCCCCTCCTCCCGCAGTTCGCCCACCCCCTTGCGGAAGTTCTTGAAGGCGGAGGGGTTGGGATTGCGCAGCCAGGCGAAGATCTCGGGGCTGAAACAGGGGATGCCCTCATACTCCACCTTCGGACCCACATAAAGCGTGTCGCCGATGGCGAACACCCCGGGGTTGTTGAGGCCGATCACATCGCCGGGATAGGCGTCCTCCACCACTTCCCGGTCCTGGCCGAAGAGCTTCTGGGGCCGTGAGAGCCGGATGGTGCGGCCACTGCGGGCGTGTTGCACACTCATGTCCTTCTCGAACCGGCCGGAGCAGACGCGCACGAAGGCCACCCGATCGCGGTGCCGGGGATCCATGTTGGCCTGCAGCTTGAACACGAAGCCGCTGAATTCCGGCCGCAGCGGATCCACGGCACCGCCGCGGGCCGGGCGGGCGGTGGGCCGCTCCGCCAGATCCAGGAAGGCGTCGAGGAAGGGGCGAACCCCGAAGTTGGTCATCGCCGAACCGAAGAACACCGGCGAGAGATCGCCGCGATGCACCTGCTCCAGGTCCAGTTCGGCCCCGGCGCCATCCAGCAGCTCCAGCTCCTCCAGGGCGGTGTGGAGCAGCTCGCTCTCCACCAGATCCGGCAGTTCGGAATCGTCGATCGCCAGGCGTCGCTCCCCCGCCTGGCGCCCCCGCTCGGCCCGCTCGAAGAGCACCACCTCACGACTGCGGCGATCGATCAGGCCGCGGAAGCGATCGCCCCCGCCGATCGGCCAGTTCACCGGCCAGCAGGCCAGCCCGAGCTCCTGCTCGATCTCGTCGATCAATTCCAGGGGCTCCCGCCCCGGCCGATCCATCTTGTTCAGGAAGGTGAAGATCGGAATCCGCCGCAGCCGGCAGACCTCAAACAGCTTGCGGGTCTGCGGTTCGAGGCCCTTGGCCGCGTCCTCCAGCATCACCGCGTTGTCGGCGGCCGCCAGGGTGCGGTAAGTGTCCTCGGAAAAATCCTGGTGGCCGGGGGTGTCGAGCAGGTTGACCGTGTGGCCGGCGTAATCGAACTGGAGAACGGTGGAGGTGATCGAGATGCCGCGCTGCTTCTCGATCTCCATCCAATCGGAGGTGACCTTGCGCTGCTCCCCCTTGGCCTTCACCGCGCCGGCCTGCTGGATGGCGCCGCCGTAGAGGAGCAGCTTCTCGGTGAGGGTGGTCTTGCCCGCGTCGGGGTGGGAGATGATCGCGAAATTGCGACGCCGCGCCACCGCCTCGGCCAGCTCGGCCGCGGTGGGGATGGCGCCATCGGGGGTGGCGGGGCTCATGGGGCCAGCCTGCCAGGCAACCGCCCCTGCACCCGCAGGTACTGGTCGGCGTGGGTGGTCACCACCAACCCCTCCAGGCCCGACTCCTCCAGCTGGGCGCCCACCTCCTCGGGGCTGAAGGCCGCCCGCAGGGAATGGATGTAGTCGGCGCGCACCAGCGGATCGAGGCCGGCCCCGTGCTTCCGCACCAGCCGCTCCAGGGCCGGCTCATCGGCGGGGCGGCGCAGATCCTGGAGGAACAGCACCGCACCAGGAGCAGCCAAACGGCGCACGGTGCGCCACAACAGCTGGGGATCATGGAGATGGTGCAGCAGGCTGTTGCTCACCACGGCGGAGAAGCGGCGCCCTGCCAGGGAGGGGCAGGGCAGCCGCTCGAGCAGAAAGCCGGGCGCGTGCTGGCTCCGCCCCCACCGCTGGCAACGCGACTCGGCGATGGCCAGCATCGCGGCCGAACCATCGACGCCCAGCACCTGGGCGTCGGGGCAGAGGTGGGCCAGGGGGAAGGTGAGATTGCCCGGTCCGCAACCCAGATCAAGGATCATGGGCCCCAGATCCGGGCCGTGGAGCTCGAGCAGGTCCTGAACCAGGGCCTGATCGGAGCTGGAGAAATCAGCGTCCGCGTAGGCCCTGGCCTGGGCGGGATCCTCCATCAACTCGGGCTCACAGATCCGCTCCATCTCCAGTCCGGTCAGCAGCTGGCCACCGCGACGCTGGCACGGGAGCGGGGTGAGGCGGGCCCGACGACGGCGATGCCGGGCCGAGCTGCGCGTTTGGCACAACCGGGGCGAGCGAGACAGGGGAGATTCAGGCAAAACCGGCACCGGCTGCCGATTCCATCAGCTCCTCGCCACGGAGCCTGAAAAGCCGCTGAAGCGGGGCGATCGGCAATTCCCCACGCGGCCGCCGATCACTGGCGGCCCTGATGCCAGCGCGGGAGCCGGCGACGCTGTCTCTGGTGGCTGGCGCCGCTTGCAGCCCCCATCCCTGGCGTTTAAGGTGCGCGGCGTCGCCGTTGATCCGTCCGTGACCCTCACCCCCTCCCGTCCAGACGCGGCCGCTTCCGATCTGCAGGAGATGGAAAACGCCCTGCGGGCGACAGGCGAGGCGCCACAGGAGCGGCGATCCGGCGATGCCTTCCCGCCCACAGCCCCGGCAGCCAACCCGGTCTTCTTCCGCACCTACTCCCGCCGCCGCGACGACAGCCGCGAAAGCTGGCCGGAGGTGGTGGAGCGCAACCTCGGCGGCCTGCACCGCCTCGGCCAGCTCAGCGACGACGAGGTGACCCTGCTGCGGCGCATGCAGCTGGGCCAGAAGGCGCTGCCCTCCGGACGCTGGCTGTGGATCGGCGGCACCGACTGGATCGACGACCCGGAAAATTTCTCCGGCGCCTACAACTGCACCTCCACCAACCTGGTGGACTGGCAGGCCTTCGCCCTGATGATGGATCTGGCGATGATGGGCTGCGGCACCGGCGCCATCATCGAGCCGCACCTGATCGAGCGCCTGCCGGCGGTGCGCAACGAACTGACGATCGACATCGTCAGCGACATCGGCGTCACCCCCGCCGGCGCACGCCAGCAGCGCACGAGCCACCGGATCGACGACCACCGGGTGACGATCAAGGTGGGCGACACCCGCTCCGGCTGGGTGGACAGCTACCGGCTGCTGCTGGAGCTCAGCAGCGACGGCCGCTTCTCCGGGCCGGTGCAGATCGCCGTGGACCTGTCGGATGTGCGCCCGGTGGGCGAACCGCTGCGGGGCTTCGGCGGCATGGCCAACCCGGTGAAGCTGCGGGATCTCTACGGCCGGGTGGCCCAGATCCTCAACCGCGCCCGGGGGCGACAGCTCACCTCGGTGGAGTGCTGCCTGCTGATCGACGAGGCGGCGGTGACGATCGTGGCGGGCAACATCCGCCGCAGCGCCGGCATGCGCCAGTTCGCCGCCGATGACCTGCCCGCCGCCACCGCCAAAGACAACCTCTGGCAGCAGGACGGGGAGGGCAACTGGCGGATCGACCCGGAACGGGATGCCCTGCGGATGGCGAATCACACCCGCGTGTTCCACAGCCGCCCCGATCGCGCCACGGTGCTGGAGGCGGTGAACAAGCAGTTCCAGTCCGGCGAAGGCGCCATCCAGTTCGCCCCGGAGGCGATCGCCCGCTCCAACGCCGATCTGCTCACCACCCCCGAGCTGCGGGAGGAGTTTGTGGGCATCTACTGCGACCAGGGCCGGGAGGAAGCCGGCCGCTGGCTGCGGCTCCACCATGCCGGCATCTCCGACGCCGAACTGGAGCACCGCCTCGGCCGCTACGGCCTCAACCCCTGCGGCGAGATCCTCGGCGCCGACTTCCACTGCAACCTGGCGGAGATCCACCTCAACCAGATCGATCCGCGCGATGAGCTGGCCCAGGAGGAGGCCTTCCGGGCCGGCGCCCTCTCCGTGGCCTGCCTGCTCAACCATCGCTTCGAGGTGGAGCGCTACCGCCAGAGCCGCGCCTGGGATCCGATCGTGGGCGTGAGTTTCACCGGTCTGTTCGACTTCTTCGTGCATGCCTTCGGCACCCCCTGGCTGCAGTGGTGGGAGGCCGGTCGGCCCGATTCGGAGGAGGGCCGGGCCTTCCGCCAGCGGGAAGCCGGCTACCTGAGCCGCTGGCGCGAGATCGTCCACCAGGCCGTGGGCGAGTACTGCGACCGCCATGGCCTGCGCCGCCCCAACCGCTGCACCACCGTCCAGCCCGCCGGCACCAAGAGCCTGCTCACCGGCGCCTCGCCGGGCTGGCATCCGCCGAAGGCCCAGCGCTTCATCCGCCGCATCACCTTCCGCAAGAACGACCCGGTGGCCCTGGCCTGCCTGGATTACGGCTATTCGATCGTGCCCAGCCAGAGCGACAAGGATGAGAACGGCCGGCTGCTGGATGATCCCTTCGATCCGCGCTGCAGCGAATGGCTGGTGGAGATTCCCACCGAGGTGAGCTGGGCCAACCTGCCGGGCGCCGACCGGGTGGAGATCAACACCTTCTCGGCCCTGGCCCAGTTCGACTTCTACATGCAGGTGCAGCGCCACTACACCACCCACAACACCTCCGCCACGATCGAATTCCGGGAGCACGAAATCGAGCCCCTGGCGGACGCGATCCATCGCGCCATCGACAGCGGCGAGGGCTATATCTCCGCCGCCCTGCTCGCCCGCTTCGACGCCAACGCCACCTTCCCGCGGCTGCCCTTCGAGCCGATCGATGCGGCCACCTACCAGCGCCTGCAGGCGGAGGTGGCAACGCGACGGCGCGACGACGACTTCTTCGCCGCCCTGCGCCGGCACGATGGCGGAGAACTGCAGGAGGCGGGTCCCGCCGGCTGCGATTCCGACAAGTGCCTGCTGCCCCTGGCCAAGCCGGAGAACTGAGGGCCCGGTGCCGGCTGTTGCGTTGCGGTTGGCGGTGCTGGTGCTCGCCGCCTCACCGGCCGCCGCCAATCCTTCCCCCTGCGGCAGCGCCACCACCACCCTGGCGATGACGGAGTGCCTGGTGGAGCAGGTGCGCCGGGCCGACACCACCATGATTCGCTACCTGGCGGCGGCCCAGGCGCGGCTGCGCCAGGAAACCCGCGAACCGGCGGCGGCCGTGGATCTGGAGCGCAGCCAGCGGCTCTGGCAGGCCTATCGCCGCTCCCACTGCGGCGACATCGCCGCCCGCTGGCAGGGTGCCAGCATCCAGCCGCTGATGGCGCTGGACTGCCGGCTGCGACTGAGCCGGGAGCGCAGCCGCGAGCTCTGGCGGGCCTACCTCACCCACCAGGACCGTACGCCCCCCCTGCTGCCCGATCCGGGGCTCGTGGAGGCGCCGCTGCCATCCCGGTGAGCGCGCCTCAGATCAGAATGGATCATCCGCCAGCTGCGATGGCTGCCCGCAACCTGATCGCCCTGGGGTTTCTGGCGCTGGTTCCCCTCTCGATCGCGGCCGAGTGGCTCCACTGGGGCGAGAGTGCGGTGTTTCTGCTCTCGGCGGGCGCGATTCTGCCCCTGGCGGTGTGGCTGAGCACGGCCACCGAAGAGCTGTCGCTGATCCTCGGACCCTCGATCGGGGCCCTGCTCAACGCTGTCTTCGGCAACGCCACCGAACTGATCATCGCCCTGGTGGCCCTCAGGGCCGGCCTGGTGGACATCGTCAAAGCGAGCATCACCGGCACCGTGATGGCCAACCTGCTGCTCGCCCTCGGCCTTTCGATGGTGGTGGGGGGCGTGGGGCGGGCGGAGCAGCGCTTCCAGCCGGTGGTGGCGCGGGTGAACGGTTCGGCGATGACCCTGGCGGTGATCGCGATCCTGATCCCCAGCCTGGCGGCCCTCTCCTCCGGCCAGGGCAGCGGCGGCGAAGGGATTCCCGGCAGCGACAGCGAACTGTTCTCGCAGTTTGTGGCCTGGCTGCTGCTTGTCGTCTATGGCCTGACGCTGGTGTTCTCCCTGGGCACCCACCGCACGCTTTACGACGTGGCGGAGGTGGAGCTGCCCGCCCAGGCGGCCAGCGCGGCGGCACCAGACCAGCGGCCACCCCTGCTGCCCTGGCTGCTCGTGCTGATCGGCAGCACCGCCGCCCTGGCCTACGAATCGGAGCTGTTCGTGGGGGTGGTGGAACAGGTGACCGAGCGGCTGGGACTGTCGGCGGTGTTCACCGGCGTGGTGCTGCTGCCCTTGCTGAGCGGGTTCTCCGAATACGTCACGGCGGTGACGCTGGCCCGCAAGAACAAGATGGATCTGGCGGTCTCAGTGGCGCTGGGGGCCACGCTGCTGGTGGCCCTGCTGGTGGTCCCCACCCTGGTGCTCACGGGTCCCCTGCTCGGCCATCCGATCGACCTGCGCTTCAACCTCTACGAACTGGTGGCGGTGGTGGCGGCGGTGCTGGTGAGCAATCTGGTGAGCCTGGACGGTCGCTCCGACTGGCTGGAGGGCGCGCTGCTGCTGGCCGCCTATTGCATCCTGGCGGCGGGCTTCTTCTTCCAGTCCGCCCCGATCGTCTGAGCCCCTTTCCATGACCTCCGAGCGCGAAAGCAGCGTGCAGCGGCCCCCGGAGCCGGCGGAGGAGCCCGTTCCGCCCTTCCGCGGCGGCGGGCCCTGGAGCCGCCTGAACCCATCGGCGTCGCTGCAGTTGCTGATCTGCCTGGCGCTCACCCTGGTGGGGTTGGTGGTGGGCTGGCCGCCGCTGACGCTGGTGGCGGGCGGCCTCAGCCTCTTGCTGTCGTTGCAGCAGCTGGTTCCGCCGCTGCTGCGGCGATTGGCCGGCCGGATCGATGACATGGCCACCGCGCGGGTGCTGGCGGTTGCTGGGCTGCTGCTCGGGTCGATCGCGATACCGGTGGCCCTGGGCTGGTGGGATCCGCTGCTGAACCTCTATCGCTCCCGCAACTGGGAGGCGATCGGAGCGCTGGGGGAGGGGGTGATCGGCGCCTTCGGCCAGATCCTGGTGGCCCTGGTGGCCCTGTTGATCGCCTGGCGTCAGGTGATGGTGGACATGCGCCTGACCAGCCAGCAGAACCGCATCACCGAAGCGCAGACGATCGACAACTTCATCCACGGCATCTCCGAGATGATCATCGACGACGAGGGAATGCTGGAGGACTGGCCCCTCGAGCGCATGCTGGCGGAGGGCCGGCTGGCGGCGGTGCTGAGCAGCATTGAGGCGGAGGGCAAGGCGAAGGTGCTGCGCTTCCTCTCCCATGCCCGCCTGCTGACGCCGCTGCGGCGCGATCAGCGGCTGGGACGGGCCATTCTCGATGGGGAGGGCCACTACGAGGAAGACCGCTTCGCGGGCACCCCGGTGATCCGGCTGCAGCAGATCCTGCGGGGAGCGAACCTGGCGGGCTGCGATCTGCGCGGGGTGGATTTCAACGGCGCCGACCTGCGCGGCGCCGACCTCTCCGGGGCCGACCTGCGGGACAGCATTCTGGCCGGCGCCAATCTCGGCGGCGCCAACCTCAGCGGCGCCTGGCTGGAGGGGGCCCGCTTCTTCTGGGGCCGCCCCCAGACCGCCACCCCCCAGCGGACCGGCCAGCCCCCCGACCCGCGCAGCGGCGCCGGCAGCGGCGCGGTGGTGGAGAACGTGAACCTGACGGGGGTGCGCCAGTTGGATCCCCAGGCCCATTACTACCTCGCCTGCTGGAGCGGAGAGCGCTCCCGGTCCACCCTGCCCGGAGGAGCGCGGGGGATCGCCGACCAGCGGCCTCGCCTCGCCCCCCCTTGACCCCCTGGCTCGCAGGCCGCTGGCCATGGGATCATGGCCGGACCAGCCCTGGAGGGGTGGTCGAGTGGTTGATGGCTCCGGTCTTGAAAACCGGCGACCCGCAAGGGTCCGTGGGTTCGAATCCCACCCCCTCCGCTGTTTTCAGACCCGCTGAAATCCAGGCGCATTCCGGCTGGCTGGCCGCGGAGGGCGTCCAGCGAGCGCATGTGGACATCGATCGCCGCCGCCGCCAGTAGCGTCCCTGGAGAGGGCCGAGCACCCTGCCGCTGGGCGGGAGCCGCTCCGGTCCCGCACCCAGGCCCTGAACGTCGAAGCCCCCCGGCTCCTGAGCACCACGCTGCATGTCGCTTCGACTCCCGCTGCCCGCTCCGCCGCCTTCCCCGGCCGTCTCCCCCGCGGGGGAGACGCTCCTCCAGGCCGCTGGGGAGAGCCCCGAGGCGCTCCTCACGCGGCTGAACACCACCGCCGACGGACTGAGCGAACTCCAGTCCCAGCTGCGGCTCGCCAGGATCGGGCCGAACCGGATCGCCCATGAGAAGCCCATCTCCTGGGGAGTTCAGCTGCTCAACACCGGCCGCAATCCGCTGGTGGCCCTGCTGGCCACCCTGGCCGCCCTCTCCCTGCTGACCGGCGACAGCAAGGCGGCGCTGATCGTCATCGTGATGATCGTCTTCAGCGTCATCCTGCGGTTTTCCCAGGAGTAGCGCTCGCTTCGCGCCGCCGAAGCGCTGCGCCAGCTCGTGCACACCACCGCGACGGTGCTGCGCCACGATGCCCGCGAAGACATCAGCCCCGGCCTGGCGGTCGACCTCGGACTCCAGCTGGGCGTCGCGGCCCGAGGACCCCAGGAGATCCCGATCGACCGGCTCGTGCCCGGCGACGTGGTGCTGCTCAGCTCGCGGGATCTGTTTGTGAGCCAGGCCGCCCTCAGCGGCGAATCCCTGCCGGTGGAGAAGCACGCCCGCCTGTCGGAGGCGCAGCGGAACCTGCGTGAACCCCTGGAGCTGGCGAACCTCTGCTTCCTGGGCACGAACGTGATCAGCGGCTCGGCCAGGGCGGTGGTGGTGGAGACGGGTGATCGCACCTGCCTGGATCCCTGGCCCAGACGGTGACGGGGGTGCGCAGCCGCAGCAGCTTCGATCGGGGAATCAGCGATATCAGCCTGCTGCTGGTGCGCTTCATGGTGGTGATGGCGCCGGCGGTGTTCCTGATCAATGGCCTCAGCAAGGGCAACTGGGGGGAAGCCTTCTTTTTCGCCCTCTCGGTGGCTGTGGGACTGACCCCGGAGATGCTGCCGATGATCGTGACAGCCAACCTCTCCCGCGGTGCCATCGCCATGTCGAAGCAGAAGGTGATCGTCAAGAACATCGATTCGATCCAGAACCTTGGTGCGATGGACATCCTCTGCACCGACAAGACGGGCACCCTCACGCAGGATCGGATCGTGCTCAAGCTGCATCTCGATCCTCACGGCAAGGATTGCGATGAGGTGCTGGCGCTGGCCTATCTCAACAGCTTCCATCAGACCGGTCTGCGAAGCCTCCTGGATGTGGCGGTGCTGGAGGATGTGGCGGTGCTGGAGGATGTGGCGCTGCACTCCGCCATGAAGGTGGAGAGCAACTTCAAGAAGATCGATGAGATCCCCTTCGATTTCCAGCGTCGCCGCATGTCGGTGGTGGTCGAGGAGGAAAACCACCATCACGAACTGATCTGCAAGGGAGCCCTGGAGGAGATCCTGGTGGTGTGCACCAGCGTGAAGAACGGCCCAACGGTCGAACCCCTGGACGACAGCATCCGCCAGCAGGTGCTGAGGTTGAGCGAGCGCCTGAATAACGATGGCCTGCGCGTGATCGCGGTGGCATACAAGGAGGTGCCCTGCAGAACCTTCCTTATTCCCTCGCCGATGAAGCCAACCTCACCTTCGTGGGTCTGATCGCCTTCCTCGATCCCCCTAAGGATTCTGCGGCGGCAGCGATCCGGGAGTCGCCGCTGCAGAAATCACGGATCATCCGGCTGTTGCGCCAGCGGCCCTGCGGGAAGCGGATATCGGCATCTCCGTCGACACGGCCGTGGACATCGCCAAGGAATCGGCAGACATCGTGCTGCTGGAGAAGAGCCTGCTGGTGCTCAATGCCGGCGTGAGCGAAGGGCGCCGCACGTTTGGCAATATCAGCAAGTACATCAAGATGGGAACAAGTTCGGCCTTCGGCAATATGTTCAGCATGCTCGGGGCCAGCATTGTGCTGCCATTTCTGCCGATGCTGCCCGTCCAGATCCTGCTCAACAATCTCCTCTACGACCTATCCCAGACGGGCATCCCCTTTGATCATGTGGATCCAGATTATCTGGAGATGCCAAGCCAGTGGAACGTCGGTGACTTCCGACGCTTCATGTTCTGGATTGGCCCCATAAGTTCCCTGTTTGACCATGCCACATTTGCCCTGATGTGGTTCGTATTTTCTGCCAACACGGTGGAGCAGCAGGCTCTCTTTCATACCGGTTGGTTCGTCGAGAGTTTGATGACCCAGACGATGATCGTGCATATCATCCGCACCGCGCGCATTCCTTTTCTGCAGAGCAATCCAGCGCCCTTCATGGCGATGGTCACCGCGCTGGTGATGGCCATCGGCATCGCCATCCCCTACACCCCCATCGGTGCCGCGCTAGGGATGGTGGCCTTGCCGCCGGTCTACTTCGCCTGGTTGGTGGCGATCCTGCTGAGCTACTGCGCCCTGACCCAGCTGGTGAAGAGCTGGTATGTGCGTCGGTTTGGCTACAACTGAGGGTGAGCGTGGGCGACCAGGCCCTTCACGGGCGCGATGGCGCTCCGGTGTTTCCGCAAAAGGCTAAGTAGACCGGGTCAACAAACCCCCCTCATCCCAGAAGCTGAGGTGAGGGGGAAAGAGATCAGACGATCCTCGCGGACCGGGAGCGACCCTAGATGGAGCGGATCAATGACAGCCGCTTGCGCAGGCGCCGCGTGCTTCGGAATGCTGCTGCAGCCCCCAACAGGGGGAGAGGAGCTGGGACATCAACGATGAGCGGAGTTTGCGTGACCGTGACGAAGCCAGCCTGGTCGAACGTGACGCCGGTCACGAAGGCCAGGGGGTCTGCTGGGTCAAGATTGGCAGACAAGGCAATATCTCTGATGCCGAAGCAGCTCTGGCTGGTGGGGAAGTTGAACTGAGTGCTGCCCGTGATCTGGGCGACAAACTGGGTGTAAGTGGAGCAGTTGTCGTTGGAGAAATACAGGTCAAACAGGTTGTCGTTCGGGAGGGTTGGCGGAGTGGTGGAGGCGAAAAGGGGTCCGCCGGTTACCGTGTAGTCGTAGCCAATAGCAACGGGTGGATCAATGAAGAAGGGAACGCTTGGCTGAACAGGGAATTGGAAAACGAAGCTGCCATCGACAACCACCGGCAGCAATGGATTGCTCGGTGAACTGCCAGGGGCTTCGCCGTTGTCACCGAAGAAAAACCGCCATAAACCGGGCTCGGTAGTACTGACGTTGCTGATATTTTGGACGTTGAGAACGTCGCCGGTCCGAGAACCGGGCAGCATGTAATAGTTCGCGCCATCCCCAGCGTCATAGCCAGCCACGGCTGGGATGCCACCGAGGCCATTGGAGCCTCCACTGGCGCTACCCGTGGTCCACTGGAGAGATTCATAGCGATACTCCGCCGTGAAGGCACCTGTGGTGTTGCCAGGCTGGCGCTGCAAGCTGAGCTGGAACGAATTTAGTTTGTCTGTCTGCTCATTATAATACCCAACGTTCGGCCATGTGACTACAAATGAATCTGCATTTGGAGCCGTGAAATACACCACATCAGACCCTATACCCCTGGTGTCCACATCGGCCCACCACGGAGCCAGCATCGGACGCGGAGCATCTGGAAAGGCGCTGGGAGTGAACGAAGCTAGCGAGCCTCCGAAGGTTGCATTACCATTATTATTGACCCAGAGAGAATTATAAGTGTTTCCATAGAATTTAATTGGGAATGGGAGAGGAAGTTCGGTCGTTGAGCCGTCGTCGTTGGCCGGAAGAAACGACGTTCCGAACCCGGAGGGACCCCCAAAACCATTCAAGAGCGGGGCGGCGTGGGCGGGAGGGACGATCAGCGAGAGGCCGAGCGCAAAGGTGATGGACGCAGTGACTCTGCAAGCGAAGCAACTAAAGGCCTGACGCGACATGGCGTAAGAGGGGATAAGACGGTTCTTAGGCAAGCTAGCCATGAACCCAAGGGACAGTAGTAGCTTATTATTTCTTTGCAATGATCTTTATTGTTATCTTGGATTTCCTGATTCCATACTTCTAGCCAGACCGGGTTCCTGAGTGGGTGTTGGGTCTCAACCCGCTCGTCTGCTCTTGCCTGGGAAGGGAGTTCGCTGATCTTCGGCGGCACAACGGTCATCGGTCATCGGTCATCAGATCCCGTCCCCGCCTGCAGCGGCGGATCGGAGCAAGGCCGCTGCCGCCCCGGCACAGCGGAGCTTCTTCCGGTGGCTCGTTGCTGCGAGTTTCTTCCGTTTTCTTTAATCCGCCTCCAATCGCTCCGCCTTCAGCAGGGCCTTCAGATTGAGGCCCCGCACCGGATCGCGGCTCACCACCAGGGGCAGGCGGCCATTCCATTTCTCGATCCGCTGGTGCTCCAGCAGCTCCGGCGTGAGGCCCGCCTGCAGCAGTTGCTGGGCCCGCGCCTCGCCCTCGGCGGCATGCACGCGGGCCTGGGCCAGACGCTGGGCTTTCAGGGCCTCAAACTGCGCCCGCCGCGCGTCCTGCTCGGCCACCTGCTTGGCTTCCACCGCCTGGCGGAAGCCTGGGGAGAAGTCGAGTTGCACCAGATCCACCGCATCCAGCGCCAGGTCATTGGCCGCCAGCCGCGCCTGCAGCAGCTCCGTCAGGCCCCGCTTCAGCACCGAGCGCTCGGTGATCAGCTCCTCCGCCGTCAGCCGCGCCACCACCGCCTGCAGGCCATCATCGATCGCCGGCCGGATCAGGTGGCGCACGATCGCCTCCTCCTCCCCCAGCTGCCCATAGATCGCCGCCACCCGCTCCGGCCGCAGATGCCAGCTCAGGGTCACCTCCGCCCGTACATCCTGCAGATCGCGGGAGGCCGCTTCGCTGCGCAGGCTCAGCGACTGCAGCCGCACGCTCAGCGGCCGCACACTCTCCACCCCCGGCAGCAGCGGATGCAGACCCTCCCCCAGCACCCGCTCCTGCACCGCGCCGAAGCGCAGCAGCACCCCCCGCGATCCGGCGGGCACCACCACGAAGAACTGGCTCACCAGCAGCAGCGCCAACAACAGCAGCGCCAGCCGCGCAGGATTCAGCCAGGGGGCCGGAGTGGATGCTGATTCACCGATGCGGGCCCCATCGATGAGGGAGGTCATGGGTGCTGGCGGCCTCGGGCCCAGACCCTAGGGGTGATTCGCGCCAGGTTCGCAGGCTGGCCCACTGATTTTGATCACAGATTTGGATCGTTTGCAGAAGAGATCGCGCTTGTTCTGATGGCCGGGTTCTCCATACTCTTCCAGCATCGTCTTCAAGGTGCCGTGCCGGATTTCGCTTCCCTGCTCTCGCCCGCGGATCTGCCCTTCACCCTGCTCACGGCGGTCGGTGCTTTCGTGTCCACCAATCTCGATGACATCCTGCTGCTGTTGCTGTTCTTTTCCCAGATCCGCCAGCGTCGCGATGCCCTCGCAATTGTGGCCGGCCAGTACCTCGGCCTCGGGCTGCTGGTGTCGGTGAGCCTCAGCGGCCAGCTCGGCCGCTCCTTCCTGCCCGGCCCCTGGCTGGGCCTGCTCGGGCTACTGCCGATCAGCCTGGCGGTCTCCCGCTGGCTGGCGACCGAGCCGGGACATGACGCGGCAGCCGACGCCGCCACTCCGGCCGCCGGGGCCCTGGCGGTGGCCGCCCTCACCCTGGCCAACGGCAGCGACAACATCGGCGTCTACCTGCCGCTGTTCGCCCGCGCCGACGCCGGCCAGGCCCTGCTCACCCTGGCGGTGTTCGCGGTGATGGTCGCCCTCTGGTGCGTCCTGGCCTGGTGGCTGGTGCAGGCCCCCGGCCTCGGTGATCGGCTGCGCCGCCACGGCCCCCGCCTGATGGGCGCCGTGCTGGTCGCCCTCGGCCTCGTGCTGCTGATCGACGCCCACACCTTCGCCCACCGCGGCCTGGCCCTGCTCGCCCTGCTGGCCCTCGCCGCCATGGCGGCCCCCCTGGCCCGGCGGCCAGCCCCCTCCCTCGGGCTGCTCCCCTCCCCCTCCTCCCGCTTCCCTTCGCCATGACCCCGCCGCCCCTTCGCCGACTGTTCGCCCTGCTGCTCGATGCCCAGCCGGAATCCGCCCCCACCGACTGAACGCCAGGCCCTGCCCCGCATGCGCAACCCCAACCGCATCCGCGATCACCTTGCCAATGAGCGCACCTTCCTGGCCTGGATGCGCAGCGGCATCGCCCTGCTCGGCTTCGGGGTGCTGATCGTGCGCATCCGCCTGCTGCGCCCACCCCTGGCGCCCCAGCTGCCCGGCAACGGCTGGCGGCTGGGCCTCGCCTTCACCCTGGTGGGCCTGCTGATGGTGGTGCTCTCCGCCTTCCACTACTTCGGCGTGCGCAACGACATCGAAGACGACACCTACGACCCGCCGGATCGCTGGGTGCTGCTGGCCACCCTGGTGCTGCTCGCCCTCGGGTCGTGCGTTGTGTACTACGTGTTCCAGGTGCCCTTCGACCCCGCCCTGCAGGTGCTGGTGGATTGAGCGGAGGGGCTGGCCCTCAGCCGGCCAGCTCCGGCAGAGGGCTCTGCAGCACCCCCAGACGCACCAACGCCACCACCGCCAGGGTGTAGGCGGTGGAGGTGGCCAGGCCCACCAGCAGCTCGCGGCGCCGGTTGCTCGGCGCCTCGCCGGCCCCCGGCAGCAGGGCCAGGGCTCCGCTCTGCATCAGCACGATCCCAAGCACATTGCTCAGCCAGTAACCCAGCACCAGTCCGGGGGCGAACCAACCCGGCTGAAGCCACTGGGCCAGCTTGGCGAACCCCCAGGCCAGCGGCAGGTTGATGATCAGATCGTTCCACCAGCACAGCGGCGAGAGCAGCCAACCGAGGCCCAACAGCAGCAGCGCCCTGGGCTCCAGGCGCGCCAGGCTGGCGGGCAGGAGCTGGCGCAGGGACCCGTGGGGCG
>JBIKTO010000160.1:0-6107 GCA_044348065.1 Cyanobium sp. | reverse complement strand
GGGTGGGGGGCGCCCTGCTGGGCTGGGTGGGCTGTGGCTGGGGGGGGGGAGAGGCCACGGGGCCGATCTGCGTCCCTCTGTAACCAACCCGCCGATGCGCTCCCGTCGACGCCGCCCGCACCCCTAGGATCGCCGAGCTGAACGCTTGTTGCTATGGCTGCCGGCTCAACTGGAGAACGCCCGTTCTTCGAGATCATCACGAGCATCCGTTACTGGGTGATCCACGCTGTCACCCTGCCCGCCATCTTCCTGGCCGGCTTCCTGTTCGTGTCCACGGGCCTGGCCTACGACGCCTTCGGGACGCCCCGGCCGGATGCCTACTTCCAGGCCACGGAGTCCAAGGCGCCGGTGGTGAGCCAGCGCTACGACGCCAAAACCCAGCTTGACCAGCGCTTGCAATAGGCCATGACCCAGTCCTCCGCCCCCACCACGCCGCGCAACTACCCGATCTTCACGGTGCGCTGGTTGTCGGTTCACGCCCTCGGCATCCCCACGGTGTTCTTCCTCGGGGCCCTTGCCGCCATGCAGTTCGTCCGCCGCTGACTTCACCCCCCATGGGCCTGCAACGCAACCCCAACCCCAACAACCTGCCGGTCGAGCTCAACCGCACCAGCCTTTACCTGGGCCTGCTGCTGATCTTCGTCACCGGCGTGCTGTTCACCAGCTACTTCTTCAACTGATCCTGGAGCATTCGCGATGAGCGGCAAGAAATCCTCCCTGCCCGACGGCCGGATCCCCGACCGCCTTCCCGACGGCCGCCCGGCCGTTGCCTGGAAGAGCCGCTGGACCGAAGGCGTGCTTCCCCTCTGGCTCGTGGCCACCGCTGGCGGCATGGCCGTGATTTTCGTGGTGGGCCTGTTCTTCTACGGCTCCTACGTGGGCGTGGGGTCGGCCTGATTCAGGTCGCCTCAATCTGTCGGCTGGCGGACCCTGTGGGGTCCGCTTTTTTGTTGAGATGATGCGTCTGGAGGGTTGTCGTGATGGCAGGCCTCCAGAACAATTGGCTGGGTCAGGGGGCGAACTGGATCAAGCGGCGAGCCTGGGAAGAAACGAAAGATCAACACAATATCTTTTGGGGTTATTGTCGTCGATGAAGACGGCGATTGATTTGCTGTAGATATAATCTGTGGGGTCAAGCCAGATGTCGTCGATATGAAAGATGTGCAGCTCGGCCGTGGAGGGATTTTGCCACTGCGTGACGATTCGGAATGGATGCCTGCCGTTGACAGTCAGCGACGTGTTGAGCTCCACGCTCTGGAACGTGGCTTCTATCCGACGACCATGTTGCTCTAAAAAGGCATTCTTGCGTTTCCTGAGGGTTCTGGTGAGGATGAAGCCACCGCCAATGGCAAAAAAAACAGCTCCCATCGTGCCACTGAGGGCTGGCGGGCCCCAGAGCGAAAAGAAATCGTTGAGCTCGGCATCCTGCGGGGCCTCTGGCCGGTAAAAGACTTCCACGCTTTGGCCTTTGGAATAGCTTGGCGGATTGCTGCCGCTGGAAGACTCAAAGGTCACTCTCTGTCCATTCTGGTTGCTGAATTGCACGATCGGCCTGTAGGTGCGGCCATTGTTGGTTTGAGACTCCACCAGCTCGACAACTGTGCCTGGCGTTTTGACCGCCTCCGCAAGGAAGGAGCTCGTGCTCTTGTAAAGGGTGCCGCTGCCGACCAGCATCCCAATGCCAGCGAGGGCGAAAACATACGGAACGACCTGGAGAATGAGGGGCTCTCTCATGGCTGATTCCCGTTCGTCTGGGATGGCTCTAATTCTAATTGACTTCTGTGCAGTGGCTTTGTGATGGCTACCCGTCGCTGTAGGCAGCTGAGATCTTCTGCTCCTCTGCGTGAGCCCCTGCATCCGGCTGCTTGCCGTCGAAGTGACGTTGCGATCGTCAGGGGCGATCAATCTGGGCGTGAATCCGGCTCGCCACGTCTTCAGGGGCCACCCGTCGATCCGCTGAAGCCCCCGTCGCCGCCCGGAGATCCTTCAGCACCACCACCCCCTCGGCCGCCTCGCTGTCGCCGATCACCGCCGCCCAGCGGGCGCCGCTGTTGTCGGCCCGCTTGAACTGTTTGCCGAAGGCGGCGCCGCTCAGATCCAGCTCCACCGTCAGCTTCTCCTGGCGCCATTGGCGCGCCCAGCCCAGGGCCAGGGCTTCGGCCGCCTCGCCCCGGCTGATCACGTACAGATCCGGCGCCCTGGCGGCCCCCAGCTTGGAGCCGGCGGCCGCCACCAGCAGCGCCAGCCGCTCCATGCCCAGGGCCCAGCCGAAGGCCGGCGTGGTCGGGCCGCCCAGCTGGCCCACCAGGCCGTCGTAACGGCCGCCGCCGCACACCGTGGCCTGGGCCCCCAGCTGGCTGCTGGTGATCTCGAAGGCGGTGTGGCCGTAATAATCGAGGCCGCGCACCAGGCGTGGATTGAGTCGGAAGGGAATCGCCAGCTTGCTGAGCAGATCGAGCACCTGATCGAAGCGGGCGCGGCTGGTGCTGCTCAGGGTGTCGAGCAGGCTGGGTGCCCCCTCCAGCACCGCCTGGGTGCCGGCGTCCTTGGCATCGAGGATGCGCAGGGGGTTGCTGATCAGCCGCTGCTGGGAATCCGGATCAAGCTGCTCGCGGCGCTGCTCCAGGTAGGCCACCAGGGCGGCGCGGTAGCGCACCCGATCGTCGTGGTCGCCCAGGGAGTTGATCTCCAGGCAGAGGCCGCCCACGCCGAGAGCGGCCAGCAGGTCCCAGGCCAGCACGATCCCCTCCACATCGCTGCGGGGATCGGCCAGCCCCAGGAATTCCAGGCCGATCTGGTGGAACTGCCGCTGGCGGCCCGCCTGGGGCCGCTCGTAGCGGAACATCGCGCCGCCGTACCAGAGCCGCTGCGCCCCCTGCCCCAGCAAGCCGTGCTGGATCGCCGCCCGCACCACCGAGGCCGTGCCCTCCGGCCTCAGCGTGCAGCGGCGCTCACCCCGGTCCACGAAGCTGTACATCTCCTTGCCCACCACATCGGTGGCTTCGCCGATGCCGCGGGCGAAGAGATCGGTGGGCTCCAGCAGCGGCGTGCGGATCTCCTCCACGCCGGCGCGCTCGAAATGCTGGCGGGCCGTGGCCTCGATCGCCCGCCAGAGGCAAGTCTGCTCCGGCAGCAGATCCACCATGCCGCGCAGGCTCTGGAGCGGTTCCACCGGGGACGGGCGCACAGGCACCCAGTCTGCCCGCCGCCGCGGCCCACCACCGGGGCCCGCCCGTTCAGGTGCCGTGGTGCTCTCGATACCAGGCGGCGAAGCGGGCGACGCCCTCCTCGATCGTCGTGGTGGGCCGAAAGCCGATCCAGGCTTCCAGGGCGCTGGTGTCGGCGGCCGTGGAGAGCACATCACCGGGCTGCAGGGGTTGCAGGTCGCGGATCGCCGCCTGGCCCAGCTCGCTCTCGAGCACCTCGATGAAGCGCAGCAGTGGCACCGGTTGGCTGTTGCCGATGTTGAACAGCCGATGCGGCGCCGCGGCGGTGGCCGGATCGGGGTTCAGGGGATCGAAGTCCGCGTCCACGGTGGCCGGCTTGTCGAGGCAGCGGATCACCCCGGCGACGATGTCAGCGATGTAGGTGAAGTCGCGCTCCATCGCCCCATGGTTGAACACCCGGATCGGTTCCCCCGCCAGGATGGCGCGGGCGAACAGCATCGGCGCCATGTCCGGCCGGCCCCAGGGGCCGTAGACGGTGAAGAAGCGCAGCCCCGTGGCCGGCAGGCCGTAGAGATGGCTGTAGCTGTGGGCCATCAGCTCATTGGCCCGTTTGGTGGCCGCGTACAGACTCACCGGATGATTCACCGGGTGCCGCTCCGAGAAGGGCAGCCGCCGATTGCCGCCGTAGACGGAGCTGCTGGAGGCGTACACCAGATGGCGCACGCCCTGCTGGCGGCAGGCTTCCAGCACATGGGCGAAGCCCACCAGATTGCTCTGCACATAGGGCCCGGGATGGCTGATCGAATGGCGCACGCCCGCCTGGGCGGCCAGGTGGATCACCCGGTCGACCCCCTCCGAGGAGCACAGCCCGGCGATGGCTTCCCCCTCCGTCAGGTCGAGGGGCTCGAACTGAAAGGCGGAGGCCCCCACTCCGGCCCGCAGGAGATCCAGCCGCGCCCGCTTCAGGGCAGGGTCGTAGTAGGGGTTGAGATTGTCGAGGCCCACCACCCGCTCGCCCCGCTCCAGCAGAGCGGCGGCCACGGCGGCGCCGATGAAGCCGGCAACCCCGGTGACCAGGATGGGGCTGGTCACGCCTGCCCGCGCCAGCGACTGAGACAGAGGGTGGGGTTGAGCTGGGGCTTGGGGGGGCGACCCACGCGGCGAGGATGCCAAACCGGCCTGAGATTCTGCCACGTCTCTTCGGTACACGCCCCAGCCGACCCGGCTCAGGCGTTGTCGGCCGCCAGCCGCTCCCGGAACCAGGCGATCGTGGGCTCCAGTCCCTGTTCCAGGGGCACCGTGGGCTCCCAGCCCAGCTCGCGCCGGGCCAGGTCGATCACCGGCTGGCGCTGCAGAGGATCATCCTGGGGCAGGGGCAGGCAGATCAGCTCCAGGTTGGGGGCGATCCGCTCGCGCACCAGCTCGGCCAGCTGGCGGATCGTGAACTCGCCCGGATTGCCGATGTTCATCGGTCCGGTGTGGTTGCTGTTCATCAGCCGGATCATCCCCTCCACCAGATCATCCACGAAGCAGAAGGAGCGGGTCTGGCTGCCATCGCCGTAGAGGGTGAGCGGCTGACCGCGCAGGGCCTGCACGATGAAATTGCTCACCACTCGCCCGTCATCCGGCAACATGCGCGGGCCGTAGGTGTTGAAGATGCGCATCACCCGCACCTCCGTGCCATGCATGCGGTTGTAATCGAAACAGAGGGTTTCGGCGATGCGTTTGCCTTCGTCGTAGCAGGAGCGGATGCCGATCGTGTTGACGCAACCCCGGTAACTCTCCGGCTGGGGGTGCACCTCCGGGTCGCCGTACACCTCGCTGGTGCTCGCCAGCAGCAGCCTGGCCCCCACCCGCCGGGCCAGGCCGAGCATGTTGTAGGTGCCCAGGAAGCTGGTCTTGGCGGTCTTGATCGGGTTGTGCTGGTAGTGCACCGGCGAGGCCGGGCAGGCCAGGTGCCAGATCCGGTCCACCTCTAGCCGGATCGGATCGGTGACGTCGTGGCGGATCAACTCGAAGAGGGGATGGCCCAACCACTTGAGGACGTTCTGCTTGCGGCCGGTGAAGTAGTTGTCGAGGCAGATCACCTCCTCCCCCGCCTCCATCAGGCGATCGACCAGGTGCGAGCCAACAAAACCGGCTCCACCGGTGACGAGATTGCGCCGAGTCATCAACCTTCTCCCACGCGCCAGACCTTAAGCCCGGCGGCCCGAGCCGCCGCTGCATCGGCGACAGCCCGGGCGTCGAACAGCCAGGCCGGCCTGCGCATCCCCGCGGCGATGCGGGTCCAGTCGAGGCTTCGGTACTGCTGCCATTCGGTGAGGATCAGCACGGCGTCGGCCCCCTCGGCCGCCTCTTCCACGCTGGCGACGGGCCGCCAGCCGCCATCGCCGGAGAGGGGCTGCCCAGACGCGTCGCCGCTGCGTGGCGGCTTCTCCAGGTCGCGGCTGATCTGGGACGCCTCCACCTTCGGATCCACGATCGCCAGCTCGGCGCCCTCCTCGATCAGATCGCGGCAGATGCGGATCGCGGGTGCCTCGCGGGTGTCGTTGGTGTCGGCCTTGAAGGCGAAACCGAGCACCGCCAGCCGTTTGCCGCTGACCGTGCCGAACAGGCTGTTGACCACCAGCCGGGAGATGCGGTGCTGCTGCCAGGTGTTCAGCTCCACCACCGACTGCCAGTACTGGGCCACCTCTTCCAGGCCGTAGTGGCGGCACAGGTACACCAGGTTGAGGATGTCCTTCTGGAAACAGCTGCCCCCGTAGCCGGGGCCGGCCTGGAGGAATTTCGGACCGATGCGGCTGTCGGTGCCGATCGCCCGGGCCACCTCCCGCACATCGGCCCCGGTGGCCTCGCAGAGGGCGGCAACGCTGTTGATCGAGGAGATGCGCTGCGCCAGGAAGGCGTTGGCGGTGAGCTTGGAGAGCTCACTGCTCCACA
>JBIKTO010000159.1:0-6115 GCA_044348065.1 Cyanobium sp. | reverse complement strand
GCCCCCCCCCAGCGATCCCCCCTGGCCCAGCCTGCCCCTGGACGCCTGGCACTGGCACACCACCCCGGAGCGCTACGCCGAGGGGGTGCGGCGGCTGCGGGAGTGGATCGCGGCCGGGGATCTGTTCCAGGCCAACCTCACCGCCTGCTGCGAGGCCCTGCTGGAGGAGGTGCCCGATCCGCTGGCCCTCTACGGCCGTCTGCGCCGCCACTGCCCCGCCCCCTTCGCCGGCCTGGCGATCGCCGGCGAGGAGGCGGTGCTCTCCGCCTCGCCGGAGCGCTTCCTGCGGCTGGAGCCCGACGGGCGGATCGAAACCCGGCCGATCAAGGGCACCCGCCCCCGCCACGCCGACCCGATCGCCGACGCCGACGCCGCGGCCGCGCTGATCTGCGATCCGAAGGACCGGGCCGAGAACGTGATGATCGTCGACCTGCTGCGCAACGACCTGGGGCGGGTGTGCACGCCGGGGTCGATCGATGTCCCCCAGCTGGTGGGGCTGGAGAGCTACGCCCAGGTGCACCACCTCACCTCGGTGGTGACCGGCCAGCTGGCGCCCCACAGGAGCGTGGTGGATCTGCTGCGGGCCAGCTGGCCGGGGGGCTCGATCAGCGGCGCCCCCAAGCTGCGCGCCTGCCAGCGCCTCGATGCCCTCGAACCGGTGCCCCGCGGGCCCTACTGCGGCTCCCTGTTCCACCTGGCCGCCGACGGCAGCTTCGACAGCAGCATCCTGATCCGCACCGTGATGGTGCAGGGCCGGCGGCTGCGGCTCCACGCCGGCGGCGGCATCGTCGCCGATTCCGACCCGGAGGGGGAGGCGGTGGAGATGGGCTGGAAGATCCAGCCGCTGCTGGAGGCCCTGGCGTGAGCGCGGCGATCGCCTGGCTCGGCGACCCCTGGGATCCCGCCGCGGCCGGGTCCTGGGGCCCACCCGCCGCCCTGCGCCTGCCCCTCGACGACCGGGGCCTGCTGCTGGCCGATGGCCTGTTCGAAACCCTGCAGGTGGAGGGGGGCCGCCCCTGGCGGCTGGAGGAGCACCGCCAGCGCTGGCGCGCGGCGGCCGAGCGGCTGGAGCTGCCGCCGCCGCCGCCGACTCCACGGCTGCAGGCCCTGCTGGCCGAGGCGGTGGCCCGCAGCGGCGCCGCCAGCGGTGTGCTGCGGCTGAACGTGAGCCGGGGCGGCGGCGGTCGCGGCCTGGATCCACCGGCGACGGGCAGCCCCGGCGCAGCGCCGCGCTTCTGGCTCAGCTACAGCCCCGCGGCACCCCGCTTCGCGCCGGTGCGGCTGGTGCTCAGCCGGCTGGAAACCCGCAACGCCACCAGCCTGCTCAGCCGCTGCAAAACCTTCGCCTACGGCGGCTCCCTGATCGCCCGCCGCGAAGCCCGCACCCGCGGCGCCGACGACGCCCTGCTGGCCAGCAGCGCCGGCGGTCTGTGCTGCGCCACCGCCGCCAACCTGCTGGTGCACCTGGACGGCCGCTGGCGCACCCCGCCCAGCGCCAGCGGCTGCCTGCCGGGCATCCTGCGGGGGCTGGCCCTGGCCCAGGGGCTGGCGGTGGAGCAACCGCTGCAGGCGGTGGATCTGCGCACGAGCGAGGGGGCCCTGCTGATCAACAGCCTGGGGTGTCGGCCGGTGGCGGCTTTCGAGGGGGAGCCGCTGGCGGCCCCCACCCCGGAGCAGGCCGAGGCCCTCTGGCGCCACCTGCTGCGGGGTGGGGATCCGGCCTCCTAGCGCGCAGGCTCAGTTGCAGCCCTGAACGGAGATGCGGTAAGTGAAACCGGTGGCCGCCTGGTCGCCGCTGGCGCCGATCTTGAAGTTCACCTGGCTCACGCTCTTGCCCGGCACCGCGGGCACCTGCCACTGCCGGCCCGTGCCCATCTGGGGGGCGAACTTCTCATTGATCACCTGCAGGTTGGAGCCATCGGTGAACTTGAGGTAGCCCTGGATCGGATAGGTGGCGCTCACCGAGGAATCGGCGGTGAAGAACAGCTTGAAGGAGCTGAAGGGCTGGGTCACGAAGAAATCGGTGTTCCAGTTCGGCCGGCCCAGCGGATTGCCCGGGCCGATCGTCTTGGTGACGATGTTGGTGACGCCGTTGCCCCCCACCGGCGCGAGGAACTGGCAGGTCTGGGCGCTGGCGTGACTGGGCATCCCCAGAAGAACCCCTGCCAGAGCGGCGAAGAGCGGGACAGGGCGATGGATGGTGACGGGCATCGACAGACCTGGGGAACCCCTCCAGTGTGAGCCACCAACCCAGGGCTCCGACAACGCGGTGGTGATAAAACCAGCACAGCGGCAGCAGAACATGGATGGCAACGGGGACGGCAGCGGACGTCAACAGCCAGGGCGGGGTGCGCGGGGCAACACAAGTTCCCTGGCGATCGGCCTGAGCCTGCTGCTGGCCATGGGCGCAGGGGGGTGTGCCGGCGGGAGCGAAACTCCACTCAGCCAAGCCAAGCCGGGCGATGTACTGACCCTACGGGAGGGGGCCACGGTGCGGCTGGCCCGCACCTTCCGCCAGGCCGAACCCAATGCGCTGCTGGACGGAGCGGTTCGGGTACGACAGGAGGGTGGGGGCGAACAGCTGCTGGAGGTGAACGCCGTCTGCAGCCTGCCGGGAACCCCGGGCTGGCCCGCCTACGACAACATCTACGGCCGACCCATCAGCACGGTCGACCAGGCGAAGGGAACGACGGGAACCACGGAATGGCAGGTGTTGTTCCCATTTGCAGGGGGGGAGGAGGTCCGCATGGGCCGCAACCCCGGCCCCTGGTTGACGCGACTGCGCGACAACCTCTGCCGGCGCGGAGACTTCGATGATCGTCCAGCGAAGGTCAGGCAGCGCCAGGGCTGAATCGACGCTCCGGTAGCAACCACTACTTCGGCACCCATCGGGACTGGCGTTTGATCGGTTGGTATCCGGACGTATGTCCATGCCTGAAACGCTTTTCAAGGTTGATCTGACCAAGCCGATGGATCAACAGGAGATGCCAGGTCACAACCGCTGGCATCCAGACATTCCGGCGGTGGTATCCGTCAACCCGGGAGATGTTTTCCGAATCGAGTGCAAAGACTGGACCGACGGCCAGATCAAGGACAACGATGATCCTCAAGACATCGCCGATGTCAATCTTGAGGTGGTCCATGTGTTGAGTGGCCCCGTCTGGGTCAACGGGGCTCAACCGGGCGACATCCTCGTGGTGGACATCCTTGACGTGGGTGCCCTGCAGGGAGACGAGTGGGGCTTTACAGGCATTTTTGCCAAGGAAAATGGCGGCGGCTTCCTCACCGACCACTTTCCCAAGGCCGCTAAGGCCATCTGGAATTTCGAAGGGATCTATACCTCTTCACGCCACATTCCTGGCGTGCGCTTCGCAGGAATCACCCACCCGGGTCTGATCGGCTGCGCCCCTTCCCACGAGCTGCTGAAGGAATGGAACCGTCGGGAGACTGAGCTGGTCAACACCGCACCCGACCGGCGCACCTACGGCGCGGGCCTCTCCGGCAGCGAGCCTGTGCTGGCGGCTCTCCCCAACCCCAACAGCGCGATCCTGGGCACCCTCACTGGGGCTGATTTCGAACGGGTCGCTCTTGAGGCAGCACGCACAGTACCGCCAAGGGAACACGGCGGCAACTGCGACATCAAAAACCTCACCAAAGGCACTCGCATTTACTTCCCGGTTTACGTGGAAGGCGCCAAATTGTCGATGGGAGACATCCATTTCTCCCAGGGTGATGGCGAGATCTCCTTCTGCGGAGCGATTGAAATGTCAGGATACCTTGATCTTCATGTCGAAATCATCAAAGGGGGCATGGCCAAGTACGGCATGGTCAACCCGATGTTCAAAACCAGCCCCGTAGAACCCCATTTCACCGATTATCTGGTCTTCGAGGGGATTTCCGTCGACGAGTTTGAAGGCAAACAGCACTACATGGATGTGCACATTGCCTATCGGCGAGCCTGCCTGAACGCCATCGAATACCTGAAGCGATTTGGCTACACCGGCGAGCAGGCCTATCTGCTGCTCAGCTGTGCGCCCGTTGAGGGTCGGATCAGCGGCATCGTGGACATCCCCAATGCCTGCGCCACCCTGGCCATTCCCACATCCATCTTCGATCAGGACATCCTGCCTCGCTAATCGCAGCTGGAGAGATCAACCATGGAGCAGGGGGGGGGAGATGTCCCCCCTTTCTCTATGGTCAGTGGCAATTCCCATTATTCAGTGCCAATCCCCATTTTTTCCTGCCATCGCCACCAACCCCAATGCCCATCTACGAATTCAGTTGTCCACAAGGGTGTGAAGACTTTGAAATCTGGCGATCAATTGATCAACGCACGATCGATACCGAATGCCCGGCATGCGGGACCGAGGGCAAACGACTCTTCAGTCCGCCAGTTGCCCTGTGTGGGCCCTTGCGCCTCAAGCAGGAGAGCCGTGAGCCCAAAGTCATTCGCAAGAACAACAATGCTTCTGAGGGCAAGGCCCGACTGAAGAACAGCGAGGGGGCCAGGCCCTGGATGCTCAACCGGGGCTGCTGACGACGGCGCAAGTTACAGCAAATCATGAAGGCTGAAGCCTATCTTTGGCTCAGCCTTCTCATACGGTCAGGAATTCCTGCACGATTGCGTCGGAGAGAGTGGCGGTCAATCCACTGGCAACAATTCCACCCCGCTGCATGGCGTAATAATAGTTAGATTGGCGCACGAAATGCAAGTGCTGCTCTACCAGCAATACGCTGATGCCAGTTTCACGCATAATACGTTGCACCGCACGCTCAATATCAAGAATGATGGAAGGCTGAATTCCCTCGGTAGGCTCATCTAGGAGCAACAGCTTTGGCTTGCCAAGCAGGGCGCGAGCAATCGCTAGCTGCTGTTGTTGACCACCACTGAGATCGCCTCCCTTTCGAGCCAGGAACTTCTCCAGAATCGGGAACAGATCAAAAACGATCGGATCGATATGGCGGTTTTTAGCCAGCCCACCAGGAAGAGCCTCCATGCCCAGCAATAGGTTTTCCTTGACCGTAAGCTGGGGGATTATGTCACGCCCCTGGGACACATAACCGATGCCCTGACGAGCTCTCTGATAAGGAGCCTCGCGGAGGAGGGTTTGATCTTGATAGAGAATACTTCCAGATTTTTGCTGAAGCAGACCAATGATAGTTTTAAGAAAGGTAGTCTTGCCAACCCCATTGCGGCCAATCAAACAAACCATTTCCCCCTCAGGGATCGCCAGATCTACATTGCGTAAAATATGGCTTTCGCCATAATACACATTAAGATCAGCAACCGACAGGATCGACTTTTTCCCGACGGAATGTGCCTCAGGGGCCATGGCGGTGCTCTGCATAATTAAGAACGAAGGGGTTTTCTTTGAGACAAGCTAAATAAGCTTAAGCCGAGTTTTGCGTTTGACCAAGATAAACTTCGATCACACGCGGATCTTCCTTGACCTGCTCAAGGCGTCCCTCCGTCAGCACTGTTCCTTGGTGCAGAACCGTGACGGGTGCATTGAGATCACGAATGAACTCCATATCGTGCTCAATCACCACAACAGTGTGTTCGCCCGCCAATTGCTTGATCAATTCTGCAGTACGACTGGTCTCTTCATCGGTGAGACCGGCCACAGGCTCATCGAGAAGAATCAATTCCGGTGATTGGGCCACCAGGGATGCGATGGCGAGCCATTGCTTCTGTCCATGGGAGAGGGATCCTGCCTGGGAGCGGGCGTATGGGGCGAGGCCCACATAACTCATGATGTTGTGGACTCGATCCTTCGCTGCGGCAGGGATATTGGCCGTCAACAAGGAAAAGGCATTTTTCGAGGGGGCTGCAGCCAGCTCAAGGTTACGCAATACATCAAGGTTTTCGTAAACCCGTGGGGTCTGAAACTTTCGACCGATGCCAAGACGAGCGATCTTTTGCTCGCTATAGCCCACGAGGGAATTCCCTTTGAACTGCACTTGACCCGTGCTAGGTCGCACCTTGCCCGTGATGACATCGAGGAAAGTGGTCTTTCCAGCACCATTGGGACCAATGATTGAGCGCAGCTCCCCGGGCATGAGGGTAATCGAAAGGTCTTTCAAAGCATAAAACCCATCAAAACTTACACTGACA
>JBIKTO010000158.1:0-6125 GCA_044348065.1 Cyanobium sp. | reverse complement strand
CTGCGGCCGCGGCTGTCGAGATCCACCCGCTGGATGCCGGAGCGGGTGTCGAACTGGCTGAAGCGGTGGAAGAGGTTGCGGCCGCTGGCGCTGCCCCCCTGGACGCTGCAGACGCCGGCACTGCAGCGGCCCAGGGCGGTGCCGTTGACCCGGGTGCCGAGGCCGCCTGCCGCCACCTGGGCGGAGGCGGCACCGGAGCTGGCCAGCAGGAATGCCAGTGCGGCCGGGGCCGCGCCGCGAAGCATCGCCAACTCCTCCAGCAATCGTAGGTTCGTCCCATTCTGGGGAAAGTGGCCGTTCCCGGTTGTCGGGATGGTCACGTCTCCCAGGCGGGGACGGGGATGCCGGAGTCGGCCAGGAAGTGGCCCACCCGCTCCCGCAGATCGCGCCGATCCCCCTGCCAGCTCTCCCGCAGGCCAGCGGGAGCGGCGGGGTCGGCGGTGAGGGGCTCGAGCCAGCGGCAGAAGCGCTCGCTTTCCAGGTAGCCGTAGCGGTGCGGCCAGGGGTGGGCTTCCCAGTAGTCGTTGAGCACCGGCTCCAGCCGTTCGGTGAGGGCGGCGATGGTGCGGGGCAGGTTGCGCACCAGGGGCGCCAGGCGATTGGCGCGGTAGAGGCTGCAGGTGCATTCCATCGAGGGATGGTGCACCGTGGCGAGCACCTGGCGCCGCTCCCGCTCGCTGAGCTGGTAGCGCTCCGCCAGCAGCTCGGGGTTGCGGCGCACGGCGACGCAGAGGCGGGGCGAGGCGGTGATCTCGGCGAGGGCCTGCTGGAAATCGCTCAGCATGGGGCTCCGGTGGGGGCGGGGGAGAGGGCGCAGGTTTCGGCGAGGCGATGCATGCGTTCCAGTTCGGCGCGCACGCCCTGACTGCCGATGAACTCGAAATAGGTTTCGTTGTATTCGAACGTGATCGCCCGCAGATTGGGGCAGCAGGGCAGGAAGGAGCGGGCCATCGCCCAGACGGCCTCCGGGGTGAGCCGGGAATGGCTGTCGGTGTAGGTGCCGAAGAGCTCTTCGCCGCCCGCCAGGTGCACCTCCTCCACGGCTTCGGGATTGAGCCGGGCCAGGTAGTGCTCCATCGGCGGGCCGCCGTTGCGCTCGCTCACCAGCAGGTTGTGCAGATCGAGCAGCACGCCGCAGTGGCCGTGCTGGTGGAGGGTGTTGAGAAAGGTGGGTTCATCCATCTCCATTCCCTCCAGCGGCGTGAGCAGGGCGGGATTTTCCAGCAGCAGCCGCAGGCCGCTGCGCTGGCGCAGGCGTTGCAGCTTGTGGCTGAGCAGGGCGAGGGTTTCGGCGTCGTAGCTCACGGGCAGGGCCATGCCGCCTTCGCTGTGGGCTTCGGGACCGCGGGGTGGGATCAGCACGTTGAGATGTTCGGCCAGCCAGGCGAAACCGCCGAGGCGATCGCCCACGTGGCTGATCGCGTCCGCCAGGTCGTCATCGAGGGGGGTGGCGCTGGGGAGGGAGAGGCTGAAGCTGTGGCCGTTGAGCAGCCGTCCCTGGCCGAGGGCCGCCACCGCCCGCAGCAGGGAATCAGGGAAGGCGAAGCGCGCTCCGCAGGGGGAGTTGTGCCCGAGGTCGTTGAACATCTGGCCCGGGTTCACCGAGAGGTGCTCCACCAGATCGGCGTGCTGCGCCATCACCTCGGGGGTGGAGGGATTGAAGAGCAGGCCGACGCTGGGGCGGTGCGTGGGCTGGGGGGGCGCGCTGGCCATGGTGGAGTCCGGCGGTGGTTGGGGGGAGGTCCTTCCCCGGAATGGGGAAGGACCCTGGGGCGGGATCAGAAGCCGGCTCGCAGCACCTGGTTGAAGGCTGGATTGGTCACCAGGTTGCTGGGCACGCCCTGCACGCAGGCGAGGCAGATGATCGGGCGGATGCCACCGATGCCGCCAACCAGGCCGGGATTCACGACCCTGCCGGTCGTCAACTGGACCCCCTGGGCGATGCGGCCGGTCACGAGGGCCACGCCGCCGCTGACGGCCTGGAGTTCGTCGTCGCTGAGCGCTTCGCAGGCGAGCGCTTCGGGTTGCTGGGAAGGAAGGTTGGTCATGGTCAGGCTCCGAAAGGGATGGGGAGGGGAGTGGGTCTGCCCCTGTGACCTGATCGTCTGCGGGATCGCTGGGCGAGCCTGTGAGCGTCCTCGGCCGGAGCTGTGATTTGCCTCACAGGGCCATGGGAGGATGGGCCCAGGCGGTGCATGCATGGCCCTGAATCCGGCTTCCTCCGCGCCGCTGCTGCCCGCCGACCTGGCCCGGGTGGAGCTGTTCGCCACGCTGGATGTGGAGCAGCAGCAGCGGTTGCTGGAGAACCACCGGCCCCTGTCGCTGGCGGCGGATCAGACGGTGGTGCTGGAGCAGGACGAATCCCAGGGGATCTTCCTGCTGCGCAGCGGCCTGGTGAAGGTGCGCTGCTTCGATCTGCAGGGGGAGGAGACGGTGCTGGCGCTGCTGGGGCCGGGGGAGGTGTGCGGCGAGATGGCGGTGCTGAATCCGCAGGGGCTGCGCACGGCGGATGTGGTGACCCTCACCCCCTGCCAGCTGGTGATCCTGCGGGCGGGACCGTTTGCGGGGCTGCTGCGCAGCGAGCCGCGGCTGGCGTTGGCGCTGGCGCAGTTGCAGGCCAAGCGGCTGCAGACGCTGAACCGGCGGCTGCGCTTGCGGGCGGGCGATGCCACCCTGCGGCTGCTGGCCACGCTGGTGGAGCTGGCGACGCGCAGTGCGGTGGGTGCGGCGGCCACCGACCCGATCCCGCCGTTGCCGCAGCGGGAGCTGGCCAGCCTGGCGGGGCTGGCGCGGGAAACGGCCTCCCGCAGCCTGAGCAGCCTGCGGCGCCGGGGCCTGGTGGCGGACACGCCGGAGGGGGGTCTGCGGCTGCTGAACGGCGAGGATCTGCGGCGGCGCGGGCTGCTGGGCTGAGGGGCGGGGCTGCTGAGGCGCGCGGGCTGCGGCAGGCTGGGGCGATGCCGCGGCGCCCCGCCGATGCCCCCGCTCCGCTCCACCCTCCATTCGATCGGCCGCTCCCTGGCCGCGGCGCTGCTGCTGGCGGCGGCCCTCCCCCATGCGCCGGCGCCGGCCCAGGTGCAGCTGGCCTGCGGCGGCACGTTGCTGGAGGCGCGGGGCACGGCGGAGCTGGAGCGACCGCTGCGGCGGCTGCTGTTTTCGTTGGGTCTGGAGGCGGAGGCGGCCAGCACGGAGGCAGCGCTGGGGCTGCTGCAGGCGCGGCTGGCGGCGGTGCGCAGCGGGCTGCAGGGGCTGGGGGTGGAGGAGCTGCGGGTGAGCTCGCCGAGCACCTGGCCGCGCACCGATGGGCGGGGGCGGCCGATGGGGGTGCAGGCGGGGCTGCAGGTGAGTGGCCGGTTGGAGCCGCAGCGGTTGCAGCCGTTGATCCGCCAGATCGGCGCGCTGCCGGGGGTGCGGCTGTCGCCGGTGACGGCCCAGGCGGATCCGGCCCAGGATCGGGCGATCCGCCGCCGCCTGCTGGAGGCGGCCTACGCGGATGCGCGCCAGCAGGCGAGCGAGGTGGCGGCGGCGGTGGGCCGCAGGACGCTGGAGCCGCTGGAGGTGCAGCTGGATGGGGTGGAGGCGCGGCCGATGCCGATGGCGATGATGGCCCGATCGGACGCGGCCCCGCCGCCTTTCGATCCGAAGGAGCTGGCGCCGCCGAAGGATCGGCTGAGCCTGCTGGTGCGCTTCTGTGCCCGCTGAGGCGTGCGCCTGATCGCCTGTGCGAGATGGGATTGATCAACCGCGGCAGCGAGAGCCCAGCGCCAGGGCGGCAGGCGGCGCTCACCCCTCCAGCAGCAGCAGCTGCCGGGAAGGCAGCAACGGTAGGAAGTCGCGGTCGAAGGTCACCAGGCACTCCTGGCGCGCCAGCACAGCGGCCGCGATCCAGCCATCGCTGACGGCGTTACCCACCAGCTGGTGATCCCGGCACAACGGCTCCAGCAGGGGCCATTCGCCCCCCAGGGGCACCATCTCCACCCCGTCGGCGCGGAGCAGAGCCGCCAGAAACTCCTGGGCAGCCTCCAGGGGGGTGGGTTCCACGAACACCCGCGGATGGGTGGCCAACCGCAGGAAGCCCGCGGCCACCATGGGCAGGACTCTCAGTCGCTGGCCTCGGGCGGCCGCACCGCGGGCGTTGTCCAGCCAGGTGATGGCGGGGCGGTGGTGGGGATGGTCGGAGCGGGAGGCCGCCAGCAGCACATTCACATCGGGCGTCATGGTGGCGACAGCCCATCCGCCGCCTCCAGAAGGGAGCGGTTGCGCAGGGGATCGACCACGGCATCGGTCAGCCCCCCGTGCCCCCGGTGGACCGGAAGCGGCTCGACGCCGGCGAAGGCGGGAACGGAAGCATGGCGGAGGCGCAGGGCCAGGCCTTCCTCAATCAGACGCGTGAGGCTGAGCTTCTCGCGGGCGGCCAGAGCCTTGGCTTCCACCAGCAGATCGTCGTTGAGGTCGAGCGTGGTGCGCATCTGGCTGGATGCAGAGATCTGCATGCTATCGGCGCAGGGCTGGCAGCGGCTGCCACCGGCTTCTAGCTCACCCCTGCAGGTAGGTGCTCTGCCCCAGGCTGGCCTCGAGGTGGGCCATCAGCCGGCGCGCGTCGCTGATCGAGAGGCTGCCACGGCCGATGGCGACTTCGCTGGCGATGCGCAGGCGTTCGAGCAGCAGTTTGGGGTCGTGTTCCATCACTTCGAGCACCTCGGCGTTGGTGTCACCGCGCACCACATGTTCGATGCGGTAGCCGCCGCCGTCGTGCAGGCGGATGTGGACGGCGTTGGTGGAGCCGAAGAGGTTGTGGAGGTTGCCCATCACCTCCTGGTAGGCGCCAGCGAGGAAGAGGCCGATCCAGTAGGGCTCACCCGGACGCAGCGCATGCAGCTCCAGCAGGGCCTTCTCCTGGCCGCGATCGATGAAGCGGGCGAGTTTGCCATCGGAATCGCAGGTGAGATCGGCGAAGGTGCCGAGGCCCAGGGGTTGTTCGTCGAGGCGATGGATGGGCAGAACGGGGAAGAGCTGATCGATGGCCCAGGTGTCGGGGGCGGAGCGGAACACCGAGAGGTTGGCGTAGTAAGTGCTGGCGAGGGCGGCCTGCAGGCGGCGCAGGTCGTCGGGGATCCGGGCGCCGGGGATGGCGCTGAGACGGTGGCCGATGGAGTGGCAGCAGGCCCAGTAGAGCTGTTCGGCGAGGGCCCGTTCGGGCAGGCCGAGGTACCCGAGGCGGAAGGCGGCGAGGGCGTCGTCCTTGAACTTGATGGCATCGTTCCAGGCCTCCTGGAGCGGTTCGCAACTGCCCGGATCGGCGGGATCGCAGGCGCCGGAGCGCTCCACGGCGGCGAGGGTATCGCGCAGATTGCGCACGATCAGCGGCTCCTCACCGGCGGGCGCGGGGATGGCGGCGGGCGCCTGGCCGGCGCCGAGCACGTCGAAGATGAGCACCGAGAAATGGCTGGCGATCGCCCGGCCGCTTTCACTCACCAGGGTGGGAACGGTCACGCCATGGGGTTCGCAGCATTCGCGCACGGTGGCGACCACGTCGTTGGCGTAGTTCTGGAGGGAGTAGTTGGTGGAGGCGGCGCTGGCGGTGCGGCTGCCGTCGTAGTCGATGCCGAGGCCGCCGCCCACATCGAGGAAGCCCATGGCGGCGCCCTGGCGGGTGAGCTCCACGTAGATCTGGCCGGCTTCCTGGAGAGCGTCCTTGAGGACGGCGATGTCGTTGATCTGGCTGCCGATGTGGAAGTGGAGCAGGCGCAGATCGGCGAGCAGATCGGCGGCGCGCAGGGCCTCGACGGTGGCGAGGATTTCCGGGATGGCGAGGCCGAACTTGGCCCGTTCGCCCACGGAGCTGCCCCAGCGGCCGGTGCTGCGGGCGGAGAGCTTGGCGCGGATGCCGATGAACGGTGCGGCGCCCAGATCCCGGCTGGCGGCGAGGATGCGTTCCACTTCGTCGGCCTGCTCGATCACCACCACGGGCCGGCGACCGAGGCGGCGGGCGAGGATGGCGGTTTCGATGTAGCGGCGGTCCTTGTAGCCGTTGCAGATGAGCAGGGCGTCGGGATCGTCGAGCAGGGAGAGGGCGATCAGCAGCTCGGCCTTGCTGCCGGCCTCCAGGCCGAAATGCCAGCGGC
>JBIKTO010000157.1:0-6133 GCA_044348065.1 Cyanobium sp. | reverse complement strand
CGCCATGCCGGGCCTGCACCACCGGGCCCCCGGTCCGGTGGCGGCGGCCTTGCTTCAGGGCGCTGTGGCCCTCGGCCTGATCGCCGACGGGGTGCACGTGGCCCCCTCCCTGGCGGTGCTGCTGCAACGGCTGGCACCCGAGCAGCTGGTGATCGTCAGCGATGCCCTGGCCCCCTACGGCCTGGCGGAGGGGCGCCACCGCTGGGATGAACGGGTGCTGCTGGTGGAGAACGGCAGCTGCCGGCTGGAGGACGGCACCCTGGCCGGCGTGACCCTGCCGCTGCTGGAGGGGGTGGTGCGGCTGGCCCGCTGGGGCGGCCGGCCCGCCGCGGCCATCGCCGCCGCCACCGTCACGCCGAGGCGGGTGCTGGGGGATCGGCGACCGCTGGAGGAGCTGCTGCTGGGCCGGAAGCTGGAGGAGTGCCTGCGCTGGAGCCAGGGGGAGGAGGGGCTGGCCTGGCGGCGGGCGGCTGCCAACGGGACGGAGACGGCCCATCCTTCGGTCTGACCACAGGATCGGCAGGGTGAACAGACACCCCAAAGCCGGCGGAATTGGTTGCCGACGGCACAACCCATTTCTAGGTTGAAACCGTCTGGTTCCATCCAATGCGACGGCTTCTTGCGGCCTTTTTGGGTATCTTCTTCGCGCTGGCCCTGCTGGTCGCTGCCCTGCTCCATCCCTCCCAGGCCGCCACGGCCGGTGGCGGCTCGCTGCCCGCCTTCAGCTTCCCGTTCAGCCAGCAGCCGCTCACCCGCTACGACGGCGGCACCACCAAGCAGGTGGGCACTTACAACTTCCCCGTCAGCCAGGGCATGGCAGGCGTTTACATGACGTTGGAGCCGGGGGCGCTGCGGGAGCTGCACTGGCATGCCTTCGCGGCGGAATGGGCCTACGTGATCGAAGGCCGCACCCGCATCACGCTCACCAGCCCGACAGGCGAGGTGCAGATCGCCGACGTGGATGCCGGTGGGCTGTGGTACTTCCCGCGCGGCTGGGGCCACAGCATCGAGGGTCTGGGCCCGGGCACGGCGAAGTTCCTGCTGGTGATGAACAACGGCATGTTCAAGGAGGGCTCCACCTTCTCCATCACCGATTGGATCGCCCACACACCCCTGGCCTGGGTGAGCCAGGACCTGGGCCTCAGCACCGCCCAGGCGCAACAGCTGCCAGACCGCCAGGTGTACATCTCCCGCAAACCTCCGGCGCCCGGACCGCTGGCGGAGACCAAACCTCGAGGCGGCGGCATTGCGGCGATGGCGCAGAGCCATGTCTTCAACCTCAAGGCCCAGCCGCCCCGCTTCGCCCGCGACGGCTCCGAGCTGCGCCTGGCGAGCGCCAAGGAATTTCCCGCCAGCTTCAACATGACCGGCGCGATCATCCACCTCGAGCCGGGGGCGATGCGGGCGATGCATTGGCATCCCAACGCCGATGAATGGCAGTACGTCCTGGGCGGTTCCTATGAGCTGAGCGTCTTCGCCGCCGAGGGGCAGGCCAGCGTCAGCCGCCTGCGTGAGGGTGATGTGGGCTATGTGCCGATGGGCTACGGCCACGCCTTGCGCAACAACGGCAGCACCCCCACCGATGTGCTGGTGGTGTTCAACAACGGCGACTACCAGAGCATCAACCTCAGTGAATGGCTGGCCAGCAATCCCACCAGCGTCGTCGCCAACAACCTGCAGATCCCAACCGCCCTGGCCGATCGCCTGCCGAAACGTGATGCCGATTTCGCACCCTGACCCCCTCCCAGCCATGGCCGCACCCCCGCTGCGTCGCCTCGCCTCCGGGGCCGCCTGCCTGCTCCTCGCCGCGGCGATCCTGCCGCCGGCCGTCCCCCCGGCGGCGGCCCAGAGCGCTGTCGCTCCGGCGGGTGCGGCCCAGACCGGCCGCCGCCCCGTGAAGGTGGCCGCGGTCGACTTCATCCCCGCCTGGGGCGATCGGGACGGCAACATCCGTCGCCTGGTGCAGGCCGCGGAGCGGGTGGCCGCCGCCGGAGTGCGCTACGCCGTGTTTCCCGAGACGGCGATCAGCGGCTACGCCTTCAGCGATCCGGCCCAGCTGGCCCCGTTTGTGGACACCATCCCCGGCCGCGCCACCGACGCCCTGCTGCCGTTGCTGCGGCGCACCGGCATGTATCTGAGCGTGGGCATCGCCGAAAAGGACACCCGCACCGGGCTCTTTTACAACAGCGCCGTGCTCCTGGGTCCGGAGGGGATCGTGGGCAAATACCGCAAGAACGGCCTCAATGGCCAGGACGTCCAGCTCTTCGCGCCCGGTGACACGGATGTGGGGGTGTTCGACACCGCCATCGGCCGCATCGCCCTGATCATCTGCTACGACGACACCTATTGGCAGTACGCACGCCTGGCGGCTCTGCGGGGGGCGCAGATCATCGGCTGGCATTCGGTCTCCGATCGGGTGATGCCCGGCACACCGCCGGCCCAGGCCACCTCCAACCACTCCACCGTGGCGAGCGTGCAGCACATGAGCGCCCTCAACGGCCTGTGGGTGGTGGGCGCCACCCGCAGCGGCATCGAGCGCAATCCGATCAACGGCGCGCAGCTCTACTACAACGGCGGCTCCAGCATCTGGTCGCCGCAGGGGCGCAAGCTGGCCCAGGCGCCGGTGGTTCCCCCCGAAGTGCTGCCGCCCGGGCTGCATGGCTTCATCAGCCACACGATCGTTCCGGCCGCCGCCGATCCGGTGCGGGAAGAGCGGCTGGCCCGGCGACGGCCCGCCCTCTACAACCCCCTGCTCGCCCTGCGCCGTGCCCCGGTGGACGTGACGGCCACGCGCACGCCCCGGCCAGCCGTTGCCCTGGCCGCCGCCCAGTGGCCGGAGGGCGCGTCACGGCTGGCCACAGCCCGGCCGCAAGCGGGTGAGCTGCTGGTGCTACCCGAGCTCTCGGCTCTGCCCAGCGGCCTGGCGCCCCGTCAGATCCGCACGCGCGCGGAAGCGCGCGGAGGGCCATTTGAAACCGCCTTGATGGCCCGGGCCCGGCTGGGGGGCGGCTACCTCGTGGGCAGCTACCCGGAGCGCGACGGCCCGCGCGTGTTCCACACGGTGGTGCTGGCCGGCCCCACCGGCACTGTGCTGGCCCGCTACCGCGCCACCCACCTCAGCGCGGCTGAACGGACCTGGGCCGATGCGGGCGAAGCGCCGCTGGTGGTGAGCACGCCGCTGGGGCGGATCGGTCTGGCCAGCGCCGCCGACCTGGCCGTGCCGGAATCGGTGGGCCTGCTCCAGACCCTGCGGGCCGATGTGGTGGCCGCGCCCGCCGGTGGCCCCAGCCCGCTGAAGGTGGAGATCGATCCCCGCCTCTACGCCATCGCCGACCCCCCCACCGGCCGGGCCGATCTGCATCCCTATCTGGCCGCCAAGCTGGGCCAGTTCTGGCTGGTGAGCGGCGGCCGCCAGGGCGGCAGCGGCAGCTCCACCGGCATCACGGGCACCGCTGCCGGCATCTACGGCCCCGAACCGGTGGTGTCCACCCCCACGCTGACCGCAGCTCCCGGAGCCGAGGGGGTGCGGTGGCGGACGCCATTGCCCTCACCCGGCACCTGGATCAACCAGCAGCAGCTCATCGACGGACAGCGCAACGATCTTTCCGTGCCCCTGGTGCTCGACGCCTCCAACGGCTGCTTCCAGGCCTGGAAGCGCGCCGGCCATGGCCTGATGCGCTGCCCCTGAGCCATGGCAGCCTCAACGGCCTTGTGGCTGCTGCTGCTGGGCCTGGCGCTCGGCCTGCTGGAGACCCCCTACCAGCTGCTCTCGGAGATTGGTTTCCGGCTGCAACGCCAGCTCTGGGATCTCCCCGCGCTGCCCGGCGCCAGGGTGCTCCCGGCTCCCGGCTGGGCGGGACCCCTGCTGGTGTTCGTCGCCAGCGCCGCGCTGGTGCTGCTGGCCTGGGGGCCTCTGGCTCCCGGGCGCGGCGGTGGCCTCGCCCCGGTGATCGCCCTTGATCGCGGCGGCGGACCGGCGGAACTCCAGGCGGCCCTGGTCGACAAGCTCAGCCTGCGCACCCAGCTGCAGCGCCTGCCGCTGATGCTGCTCACCCATCTCGGCGGCCTGACGGTGGGCGTGGAGTCGCCGTCGGTGGCGCTGGGCGCGGCCTTCCTGCTGGCGATCCAGCGGCGCTGGCCGCTGTGGCGGCCCCTGGCGGCCCTGTCTCCCTCGCTGCTGGCTGTGATCGGCGGCGCTGCGGGCCTCGGGGCCGCCTTCCGCTCGCCCCTGCTGGCGGTGATCTACGGCCTGGAGGAGCTGGGCCGCCGCTGCGGCATCGCCCTGGTGCCGGTCACCCTGTTGCTGGCCGGGGCGGGCAGCCTGGTGGCCAGCCGCCTGGGGCAGCCGGCCCGGCTCGCCGGCCTGGGCTTCGGACCGATTCCCTTCAGGCTGGCCCCCTGGGTTGTGCTGCTGGCCCTGCTGGCCGGCCTGCTGGGGGCGGCACTGGCGCGGCTGCTGAGTCCCCTGACCGGCTGGATGGGCCGCCAGCTGCGGCGTCGACCGCTGCTGGGGGCGGTGGGGCTGGCGGCCTCGCTGGCGGCATTGGCGGTGGCCAGCGGCGGCCTGAGCCTCAACGACGGCTCCCTCTCCCTCGGCGCCGCCCTCGCCGGTCAGCGGGGCGGCAGCCTGGCCACCGTGCTCTGGCGTTCGCTCTCCATGCTGCTCAGCATCGCGGCCGGAGCGCCGGGCGGGCTGATGCACGACACGATGACCCTGGGCGCCTTGCTCAGCAGCCCCCTGCAGGGTCGCTTCGGCCTGGGTCCGACGGAGCTGGGGCAGCTGGCCGCCGTGGGCGCCACCGCCGCCTTCGCCGCCGCCCAGGGCACACCGGTGTTCTGTGCCGTGTTCGTGGTCACCCTGCAGGGCGACGCCGCCTTGCTGCCGGTGCTGCTGCTCGTGGGTGCCCTCAGCGCCGCCCTCAGCACCACCCTCCGCGGCGCAGGCTGGAACGACCAGCAGGCCGAGACGCTGCGGCGAAGCCTGACCGGGCCCGGCACCCCTCCCTAGGATCCGGCCCGCCGGCTTCCGTTTCCATGACCTCCGCACCCCAGGCCCGCCCCGACGCCGCCAGTCCGGCCGACGCCAAGGCCGCCGAGAAGGTGGAGGTGAAGGACTACTTCGAAACCACCGGCTTCGAGCGCTGGAACCGCATCTACAGCGACAGCGACGAGGTCAACAACGTTCAGCGCAACATCCGGATCGGCCACCAGAAAACGGTGGATGAGGTGCTGGTGTGGGTGCGGGAGCAGGGCGATCTGGCGGCCCGCAGCTTCTGCGATGCCGGCTGCGGCGTGGGCAGCCTGGCGATCCCCCTGGCCCAGGCCGGCGCCGGCTCGGTGGCGGCCAGCGACCTCTCCGAAGCGATGGTGGTGGAGGCCCGCCGACGGGCGGCGGCGGCGGGCATCGCCGAGGAGCGCCTGCACTTCAGCGCCTCCGACCTGGAGAGCCTGCAGGGCCGCTACGACACCGTGATCTGCCTGGATGTCTTCATCCACTACCCGCAGGCGGCGGCCGAGGAGATGGTGCGCCACCTTGCTGGGCTGGCGGAGCGGCGCCTGATCGTCAGCTTCGCCCCCTATACCCCCCTGCTGGCGCTGCTCAAGGGCATCGGCCAGCTGTTCCCCGGCCCCAGCCGCACCACCCGCGCCTACACCCTTCGGGAGGAGGGGATCGTGAAGGCCGCCGCCGCGGCCGGCTTCCAGCCGGTGCGCCGCAGCCTCAACCAGGCCCCCTTCTACTTCTCCCGCCTGATCGCCTTCGAGCGTGGCTGACGCCCCCGCCTCGGGCCCGCGGGAGCGGCTGGCCTTCCTCGGCCTCGGCGCACTCGGCGCGCCGATGGCCGCCAACCTGCTGGCGGCCGGCTTCCCGCTCACGGTGCACAACCGCCACCGCCCCCGGGAGGAGCCACTGCGGGCCCTCGGGGCCGCCAGCGCCGCCAACCCCGCCGCCGCGGCCCGGGAGGCCGACATCCTCTGCCTCTGCCTCAGCGATGACGCCGCCGTGCGCTCGGTGCTGCTGGAGGGACCCGACGCCGCGATCGCGGGCCTGGCGCCCGGATCCCTGGTGGTCGACTTCTCCACCATCGCCCCGGCCACCAGCGAGGCCCTGGCCGCCCGGCTGGCGGAGCGGGGC
>JBIKTO010000156.1:0-6148 GCA_044348065.1 Cyanobium sp. | reverse complement strand
GATCAACAGCTGCGAACTGCCGGACCATGGCCTGGTTCTGGTCGTCGCCATTGGGCCGGGTGAGGACACCGGGCTTGAGGAAGGCCAGGAGCATGGCGCAACTGGAGGAGAAGCACATGCGCCGTGAATCGAGCTGGGCAAACCAGGGCACCGACAGTGGATTGCCGCGGCTGGTGGCGATGGCCGCGGGTGGTGGCGGTGATGGCGGCGGCGCGGCTGATGCTGCTTCCTGGCGGGCGGTCCAGAGACGCCGCAGGGTGCCGCCCTCCTCCAGGGCCTGGGGCTCATGGGCCACCAGCTCCTCCAGCACCGCCAGCAACCAGGCCCGATGGTGGGGCAGGTCTGGATCGAAGTGCTCGACGTAGTCGCCAGCTGGGATGGAACGGCTCATCGGAACACCCCCCGGTTGCCGGGGACCAGCGCCGGCTGGTTGTTTGCCACGGCGGTCTGCATGCCGGAGGGGAAGAACAGGGAGAGAGCCGGGCGGCGCGACCGGCAGGCATTCACCTGGCGGGGGGCCTGGATCCAGTTCGGCAGCTCACAGGCGCCGACGAAAGCAGCCGAGAACACGATCTGGCCCGTGAGCAGGCCATGGGAGGCGGCTGCCCCGAGCAGTCGCAGCAGTGGGTTCATGAAGCCAGAGGTCTCACATCCTCTGGCTCTTGCCACTGACCATCAGGCCCAGCAGGACTCCAATTCTCTCAACAGCAGCTGGTCTTCTGCTGTGAATCAACTTGTACTGCCGTGATGACGATGGAACGTGTCAGTTCAGATCGAGTCCCTTGAACGTCGCCGTCTTCACATCGTTAAAGAAGATCGGATCGATCTTGTCGATCACATCGGTGTCAACTTCCAGGAAAGCACGCTTATTCTCGCCAGGGATCAAGGCACAGCGGGCGCCATTATCCATAGCCACTTGCAGGGGTTCCACCAGCGAACGGGCGGCTTTGATGTTGCCCTGGATGCTCATGTCACCCATGACGAGCATCCCGGCCCTGGCGGGGGCACGGCGGATGGCGGAAAAAGCGGCGAGGAAGAATGCCACGCCAACCTCGGCTTCAACCTTGTTGCCCAAAAGATCGATGGCTTCAACGTTGTAGTCGTAGCTGTCGGCCTCGTGGCTGATCGAGAAAGCACTCTTGTTGGCTTGAAGGAACGCGAAAGCACGCTGGATCGATTCCTTCATCGGGCCACTGATGCCTCCTGCCGGCTTGAGCTTGCCGTTGCCTGCAGCGATGGACACCTCCAAGCGGTAAAGGCCCACCGTGCCATCACCGGTCACGGAAGCGGTGTAGACCGAACCCGGTGCCATCGGCTCCGCTGCGATCAGATCCTGACCACCCTGCTCGGGAACCCCAACGAAGTGTTCTTCTCCAGTGTCGTTATCGGAGTAGCTGAACGAGGTCTGGCTGTACTCGAAGGAGCCCATCTTCTTGAGCTGCTCCTTGACGCGCCTGCGGCACTCGATGGCCAGTTTGAGGATCTCCTCCAGGTCTTCCTTCGATGGCTCCCCGTGGGGGTGGATGATCTTCACCAGCCCGGAAACGGTGCGGCGTACGGCCTTGCGGTCTCGGGTGTTGAGGTGGCCGCCCAGGCCGAAGTGGCTGTCGCAGAGCTCGGTGTAGTTGAGCTTGCGCAGGTCGCGTAGGGCTTCTGCCAGGTAGTCGATCACGAATCCGTAGTGGTCCGTGAAGAACTCGTTACGCATGTTGGGCACTTCCCAACCCGGCAGGTAGCAGTGCAGCCGGTCGATGAAGGCGCGGTCGTCGCGGATGATGTCGGGCATGGGTGCAAACAGATGCCCCGTCTGCACCATCACATCGATCGGCTGCTGGGTGTTGCCGAACATGGCGATGCTGGCGTCGCCGGCAAAGCTCTCGGCGCCCCGTTGGAATTGCCCTGATTCGCAGTAGGTCTTCATGGTGGTGATGACCTCCTTGGGCATCTTCTGGAGGTCGGCCACCTCGTCGAAGCCGACGACGTCCCAGATGGACACCATCCCCTTGACCTTGCCGTTCATGTGGCCAAAGAGGTTGGCCACGGTGGTGGGGCCGGTAAGCAGGGCGGCGTAGGGGGAGAGCTCCTGCACTGCAAAGCTTTTGCCGGTGCCGCGGGGGCCGAGCTCCACCAGGTTGTAATTGCGCTCGCAGAGCGGGATGAGCCGCAGCAGGAAGAGGTATTTGAGACGCTGGCTGAACTGAGAGGGCTCGTAGCCCATCGAGCGGATCAGCAGGTCTATCCATTCCTCGGTGCTGAACTGGGTACGGAGCTTGCGGTATTCCTCCAGGTTGAAGCTGGCCAGCTGGATCGGCGTGAGCTGGCTGATTGAGAAGGGCGCCTTGCTATCGCTCTCATCCCACTCCACCTCCACCTGGGCCCACACCCCGCCGGTGAGCAGCCGCTCGAAGGCATGCACGTCGTCATCGGAGATGCGCAGGCTGTTGCTGCCGAAGTTGACGCACTCGGCCACATAGGTGTTGCCGACCAGACGCACCTTGACCTTGTCAATGAAGGTGTAGCGGCCCTTCTGCTTGACCTTGCTCTGGGCCTTGGTGGCCTCGTCGGGTCGGATGTAGTTGTTGGCGAGGGTGTCGCGCACCACCGTGAGGCCCAGCTCAATGGCTGCCGCGTCGGAGGAGGCGCAGTACTTGCCGAGCAGGTACTCGAGTACGAACACGGGCACGTTGGCACCCACCTTCACGGCCCGCACCAGGTCCTTGCGGACGCACTTGCCCGCAAAGACCTGATTGACCTTGTCGTCGAGGGCGTCGCGGGCGGGGGTGCTCATGGCTTGGTCAGAGGACGATGGCTGGAATGCGGTGCTCGGCAGGACAGGGCGGTTTGTGGGGCACGGGTGAACGACAAACGGGCTTGTGGATCACGAAAACCGCTCCGTGATCCACAAGAGGGGTCATGGTGGCCCCTCCAGCAGACCCTCGTGGCGGGCCAGGCTGGCATTGACAGGACCCAGCAGCGGGAACAGCTGCTGCCAATCGAGCTGTGGTGGGGGGAAGCCGCCCAGGTGGTAATGAACAGGAGTCATCACGCGACTGGATCGACTGGCAGCTGCGTGTTCGCCGCAAAAACAGATTTCCCTAAACGGGTCAGTCGATATTTTTGCTGCGGACTGCGTGGTGCCTCGGGCATGGTCATCTCCACCATTTCAGCGTTAAGAAGAGGGTCGAGGAGCTTGGCGCTGAAACTGGCTGGGCGCTTTATCTCCATGAAATCCATCAACGCACGCTTACTGTGCTCGTTGTATGCCATAAATTTCAGCAATGCAAGTTGCTCCTTCGTCAGGCTTGCATGCGAGGAGCTGCCATCTTGCATTTTATCTGTACTTTCACCTTGATCACTTACTTCAACACCATCTTGTACGCTCACTTGAACGCCGTCTTGTACGCTCACTTCAACACCATCTTGTACGGTAGCTTGATCAGCTGAGTCCAAGGGGTCTGAACTGTTGTGGGGAGCTCTTGGCTTCTGAGATGCTTTCCATTGCGGGTGAACCGGAAGAACGACAAGAAAAAAGGTGCGATCCTCATCGGTTTCAAACATAGGAGGAGGGGAACCATTCGATAGCATCTCTTTAATCATTATTGGTATCCCCGTGGCACGACCTTCGCAGAGGTCGAGCTCCTTAAGGAATTCGCCGATCCTCCGGTTTCTATACCGCCGAGCAACCGCTTTGCCCTCCTGCAGACGCTCGAGCGATATTGAACGATCAGGACCAGGGAAACTCAGAATAGAAATCTCATCCGGTGTGATACGAATCTCCACGGGCTCTCTCAGCTCGTAGCTGCGGAGATAGACGGCATTTACTACGGCTTCCTCAAGTGCCGTGAATGGATAGTTGTAATGACGGGTGGCCTCAGGTCGATCAGCATGCTTAACGACAGACTGAATCAGATAGTTTCTCTTGATGTAATCGAGTGACTCGATAAGGATCTGCGAGAGGGGGCCAGCAAAGGTTTTCTCTGTAAACGTTGAGCCGCTCGGACCTTCCGGCATCCAAACAACATCAATCTGGGTTTGTGGAAAGTAACGGGCCGGATCTTCGTTAAAGAAGAGAAGGCCAACATTCAATGGCCAAAGGTGCTCTTCTGGTCCACGAGCGATCTGCATTTGCCTCGCCAAAGCTTCCAGAGGCTGATCGGCCACCTCAGAGGCGAGATCACTATTGATTGCGTAGAGGAATTCTGCAATCAGCTTCGGAGAGAGATCGGAGAGCTTGGCTTGGTGATTAATGCGATCGTCATATGGGACAGAAGCGGCCAGACCCAGCAACTCCTGCTCCTCTAAAGACCTTGCTTTTACAGTTGTCGAATTTCTGCGAATGTAGTATCCATAATCTTTGCAGTTCTTGCTTGGAAATAGCTTGGCCTTGTAGGGTCTGCTCTCGCCACCTGGGCACCAGATTACCAGGATGTGACGGTCTTCGACTATGCAGGGAAAGGCAATGGGGTGATAAACAGGCAAAATCGCCGCATGGCTAAGCTGAATCAATTCCTTCTGGATTGCATCAAGCGAATTCACTGGCAGGCCAGTCGGTGGCACAACTGCGACTCCGCCTGCCTCTTTGACTCCAACAATGATGTAGCCACCGCCGAGGTTGTGAAAATCGTTAGCGAAAGCACAAATAGTATGGAGAATTGGCTCTGGATTCCATCCTTCCTTGAATTCCAACCGTTCAGACTCAACATGCTTACCCCTGAGCAGGGCTTGCACGTTGAGGGGTGGAGGTAGCGGCTGCGCTGGCATCATCACCCGATCAGATCCACCGGCAGCTCCGGGCTCTTGTGGAGCACCAGATCGGTGGCGGCGTCGCGGAGCTCAAGGTAAAGCTTCTTGGCGCTCACCTCGGCGGGGAGCATCAGGCCGATGGTGGCGGCCTGGCCGGGGGTGAGGGTGAGGCGGTTGGTGCCGGTATCGAGCTCGGCGCCAATGGCCTGGATGGGGGTGGCGACCAGCTCGTCGCTCTTGCTGTCGTAGGCGGCCAGCACCACCTGGCGGCTCTCGCCCTGGTTGAGCAGGGTGACGGGCAGCTCGATTGGCAGCATCAGGATGCGGTTGGTGATCTTCTCGGGCAGGGCTCCTGGCCAGGCCGGTTGCTTGGAGCGTTTGCCCTTGGCAGCAGTGGCGTCGGTTTCCGGAGTTGCGCCAGCGGGGTTGCAGCGGAAGCTGAGCAGCGGGATCAGCACCTCTTGAGGGCTGGTGCCGCCGTGGTGATAGCAGAGGCTGCCGCCGGCCTTGAACACACCGGCGGAGCGAGGCACCACCACCGAGAGGCCCTCGCTGCCGTAGCCGAGATCTGCTGGTGGGATCTCGATGCAGGGCTCCTGAACAGCAGAGGGATGGCCCAACCAGCAGCGGCGCTCCAGCTTGAAGGTTTTGCCGGCAGGGGCCGGGATCCGCATCGCCGGTTCGCGGCCCAGGGGCAGATGCAGGAAGCCGTGATCGGCGGTGATCACGAAGCGCTCCAGTCGATGATCCAGCGGCAGGGCAGCCAGACGACGCACGGCTTCTTCGATGGTGTCGAGCTCGCGCTGCATGTCGGCGCGCACATTGGCGAGGCGTTCGTTGCTGTCGCGCTCGCCGGCCTCATCGATGCCGATGCTGGTGATCACCACCGGGCCGGTGCCCGCGAGTTTCTCCAGCAGCACCGCCTCTTTGCTGCGGATCACCTCCACCAGGTTGAGCACAACGGCCGCAGGCACGCGTTGCTGCAGGTGGGCGAGGCGTTTGGACTTGTCGTTGCTCCAGCCCACGGGCACGCCATCGACCACCGAGCAGGGCTCGCCATCGCCTTCGGTGACCGCAAAGCCGCGTTCAGCGCCTGGCAGCAGGGCTGCCATGCCCACTGGGGTGATCGAGGGCAGCGCCGCCTGGGCGATGTTGAGCTTGAGGTCGCTGAGCTGCTCGCGGCTCCAGCCACTGAAGCGCTCATGCAGGGAGGCGCCCATCTCGTAGCGCAGGGCATCCACCCAGAACACCACGGCCCGGCCAGAGCCCGGCTGCACCCGCTCGGCCCAAATGCGGGTCTGAGGAGTGGCGCCGGGGATCAACCAGCCGGCCTGCTGCAGGGCATCGGTGAAGCGCCGGGTCTGTTTGTCGAGCAGTTGCTCGTAGCGGTTGCGCAGCTGCTCCA
>JBIKTO010000155.1:0-6153 GCA_044348065.1 Cyanobium sp. | reverse complement strand
GCATCAGCGGGCCCTTCGCCTTCGCCGGGCTGGCGGCAGTGCTGCTGCTGGCCCCCAACCCCTCCCGGGCCGACACGACCCAGGCCTGGTGCCTGCTGGCCCAGAAAGGCGAGGCTGCCCCGGTGCCGGAGCTGCAGCGCTGCCTGTTCGCGCAGCGGCAGGGAAACGCGGAGGTGACGATCGGCGGGCGGCCGTACGGCTTCCCCGCGGCCCTGGCGGGCCGGAGCTACGAGCGCAGCAACAACCCCCAGGGCCTGAGCTTCGAGACGCCCGAAACGCGGCTGACGGTGTTCTGGAGCGACCCGAAACCCTATGGGGGCAGCCCGCGCTGTTCGATGAACCAGGGGCTGTGGCGGCGCTGCAGCCTCCGTGCCCTGGCGGGGGTGAAGGAGGGCTTCGAGGTGCGCTTCGCCGGAAGCTACGACGCCCCGATGTTTCAGTTCCGGCCGGAGCCGGGCGGCACCCCCACCACCCTGAACCGGCCGATGCGGGACGGGCAGGGCCAGCGCTGGCTGATGAGCGGCCACCACAGCTTCACCCTGATCGAGGCGGGCGGCTTCCGCAATCGCCTCGATGTGGCGGTCGATTGAGCCGGCCGGGCCGCCGATCGCGGCGTGCTTCAGAGCTGACGGCGATCGAGGGCTTCGGCCAGACGGGTGGCGGCGGAGGCGAGCTGGGCCTGGGGGTCGGGCGGGGCGACGGCGGCCTGGCCGCGGCGGGAGGCTTCGATGGCCCGCACGATCAGGAACACCACGAAGGCGATGACGATGAAATTGATCAGGGCCACGATCACCGAACCGGCGGGCCAGGTGGCGATCGAGGCCACGTTGGCGGCCTTCATCGCCGGCTCCAGCAGCGAGCCCATCACCAGGCTGACGACGGCGTCCACCACCTTGCCGAAGGCGCCGCCGATCACCACCGCCACGGCGAGGTCAACGACATTGCCTTTGTTGATGAAGTCCTTGAAATCGGAGAGGAAGGAACGGGTGCGGGACATCGGCAGAAAAATCAAGTGACAATGGGCAAATAAGCCCCACCCATATAAGCGAGCCAATCGGACGATGCCAACGTGCTGAGCGGAGAATTGGGGAGTCGCCCCCATCCGCCCCGCAACTTGACCCTTTTCGATCGTTGCCGAAATCGTTCCGATCCCCCGCGGCGACGGGAAAAGTCTCACTCCGGCCAGCGCCAGCGGGCCTTCTCCAGGGCGGTCTGCTCCGGCAGCACGGTGGCCCCCAGCTCCTTTTCCAGCCGGTGCTGCAGGCAATCCTCCTCGGCGGCCAGGGCCGCCACGAGGGCGGGGGCGTGGGCGATCACCCACACCTGGGTGCGGCGGGCGGCGACGCCGATCAGGCGGGCCAGGGGCGCCAGCAGTGCCGGATGGAGGCTGCTTTCCGGTTCGTTGAGCACGAGCAGGGGCGGCAGGCGCGGGCTGAACAGGGCGGTGGCCAGCAGCAGGTAGCGCAGGGTGCCATCGGAAAGCTCGGCGGCGGCGAGGGGACGCAGCAGGCCGCTCTGGTGCCACTGCAGCTGGAAGCGGGGGCTGCTGGTGTCCACGGAGACGGAGCAACCGGGAAAGGCGTCGGCGATGGCGTGCTGCAGGCCATCGCCGTCGCCGATCTCGAGGATGGTGCGCAGGGCGGCGGGCAGGTCGCGGCCGTCGGCGGCAAGGGCTGGGCAACGGGTCGCCAGGCCCGGCTGGCGGGCGGGGGCCAGGGGATCGGTGCGGAAGCCGTCGTAGAGGCGCCAGCGCAGCACCTGCTCCCGCAGGGCGAACACCTCCGGGTGCTCCGCCGGGTCGGTGCCGCCCCCCAGCAAGCCCTCCAGCAACTCCCCATCCCCCTCGGCGGCGCGCCGCTGGGCGAGCAGGGCGCGCGGGTGGAAGGCGCCGCCGGCCCAGATCCACTCGCCCTTGAGGCAGGGATCGAGGGTGAAGGCGCTCTCGCCGGGGGGCGGGTAGCCCAGGGAGATGGCGTAGGAGAACGGCTCGGCGCTGAAGCCCAACCGGAGCCTCACCGGCTTGTCCCGCACCGTCCCCTGGGGCGGCACCTCACCGCGGCGCAGGCGGCCGCCACTGGGCTCCGGCCCGGCCCAGAGCACGGCGGGCAGGCCCCCCTCCGCCGCCAGCCGCGCCACCAGATCGCCCCGGGCCGCCGCCACCACCAGCTGCAGGGCGCGGTAGAGGTTGGATTTGCCCGCCCCGTTGGCGCCGGTGATCAGGGTGAGCGGCCCCAGGGGCAGCACCAGTTGCTGCAGGGAGCGGTAGCCCGCCACCGCCAGCAGGGAGAGGCCGCTCATCGAAGCAGGCGGGAAGATACGCCCATGGCCGCCGCAGGTTCCCCTGACCCACAGTGTCACCCAGCCCGATGTGGAGCTGCGCACGCAGGCGGGCTGCGCCCTGGCGATCGGCCCCTGGCCCCGCTTCCGCTACGACGCCCGCGGCGGCGGCGGCTGGGGCGAGAGCGGAGCGGAGGCCGGCGAGGGCTGGCGAACGCTGCTGTTTGAGCCGGCCGCGCTCACGATTCCGCCGCTCGATGCCCGCAGCGCCCGGATTCTGGGCCTGCCCCTGCCGCCGGGCCTGGAGATCGCGATCGTGCCCCTCGAGCTGGCGGGGCGCTGGAATCCCGCCGCGGGCCTGGTGGATCTGGCCTTCGAGGCCCGCTTCCAGCTGCGGGTCGCGGGCCGCCCCGTGGCCCCGGAGCTGCGGGTGAGCACGCGCCTGGGCACCGGCGAAGCCCGGGGCCAGCGCCAGCGGGCCAGCGGCAGGCCGTTGGATGGCGAGGGCCGGGGGCTGCTGGTGGGCATCGCCCTGGTGCCGCCGAGCGGGGCGGCCTGGCTGGATCGCTTCCTGGGGCTTCCCGGCGAGGCCCTCGCCGTGCTGGGCTGCCAGCTGGTTGCGCGGAGCGCTCCGTGATGCGGCTCTGGTCTCCGGAATCGCTGCCGCCGTTGCCGCCGCTGCGGCTGGCGGTGGTGGGCCATGTGGAGTGGGTGAGCTTTCTGAAGGTGGACCAGCTGCCGGCGGCGGGGCTGATCGGCCATGCGAGCGATTGTCTGGAGGAACCGGCCGGTGGCGGCGCCGTGGCGGCGGTGCAGCTGGCGCGGCTGCTGGGGCGGCCGCTGCCCTTTTTCACCGCCCTGGGGCGCGATGCGATCGGCGCGCGCAGCGTGGAGCGGCTCACGGAGCTGGGGCTGGAGCTGCACGTGGCCTGGCGCGAGGCGCCCACCCGCCGGGGGATCTCCTTTGTGGACAGCCACGGCGACCGGTCGATCACGGTGATCGGCGAACGCCTCACCCCCACCGCCGCCGACCCCCTGCCCTGGGGTGAGCTGGCCGCCTACGACGGCGTGTTCGTCACCGCCGCCGACCCGGCCGCCCTACGGGCCTGCCGCGCCGCCCGGGTGCTGACGGCCACCCCACGCCTGCGGCTGCCGGTGATCAATGAGGCGGGAGTCACCCTGGACGCCTTGATCGGCAGCGGCCTCGACCCGGGCGAAGCGGTGCCGGAGGGCTCCCTGCGTCATCCCCCCCGGCTGCGGATCGCCACGGAGGGCGCGGCGGGGGGGAGGGTCGAGCCGGGCGGCCGCTTCGTTGCCCCCAGCCTCAGCTCTGCGGTCGTGTGCACCTATGGCTGTGGCGACAGCTTCGCGGCGGGGGTGACGGCGGCCCTGGCGGCGCTCTGGAGCGCCGAGCAGGCGGTGAGTCTGGGGGGCCATTGCGGCGCCGCCTGCACCAGCCGTTTCGGCCCCTACGGTTGAGGCCACCGATGCGCCCATCCCGTCCGATGCCCGCCGCTGTGAGCGACCGGCGCAGCACCCTGGCCACCGCCGCCCAGCTGGCCCTGCTGCTCGTGGTGGCGCTGCTGATGTTGCTGCCCCTGCTGTGGCTGGTGAGCACCTCCCTGAAGGGCCCCGCCGAGGACATCTTCACCAGCCCTCCGGCCCTGCTGCCCGCGCAGCCGAGCCTGGCGGCCTACGGGCGCCTGTTCGCCGACAACCCGATGGCCACCTACGTGCTCAACAGCGCCGTGGTGAGTTCGCTGGCGGTGCTGGCGAACCTGCTGTTCTGCTCCCTGGCGGCCTACCCGTTGGCGCGGCTGCGCTTTGCGGGCCGGGGCCTGGTGCTGGCGGTGGTGGTGGCCACAATCCTGATCCCGTTCCAGGTGGTGATGATCCCGCTGTACCTGCTGATGGTGCAGCTGGGGCTGCGCAACACCTTGTGGGCCCTGATCCTTCCCCAGGCCGCCACCGCCTTCGGCATCTTTCTGCTGCGCCAGAGCTTCCTGGCGGTGCCGGTGGAGCTGGAGGAGGCGGCGCGGATCGATGGCTGCACGCCGCTGGGGGAATGGTGGAACGTGATGATCCCCGCCGCCCGGGCCGACCTGATCACCCTGGCGATGTTTGTGTTCATCGGCAGCTGGAGCGATTTCCTCTGGCCGCTGATCATCATCGACGACCCCGGCCTCTACACCCTGCCCCTCGGCCTGCAGCAACTGGCCAGCAGCTTCTCCCTCGACTGGCGCCTGGTGGCAGCGGGGGCGATCGTGTCGATCCTGCCGGTGATGGTGCTGTTTGTAGCCCTGCAGCGATTTATTTTGCCGAGTGCCACCGGAGATGCGGTGAAGGGGTGATTCTTGAGAGCGAGGGGTCAGTTTACCGATACCTGGAGTTGAGCCATCCAGTTCGCAGGTGCCAGCAAATACCAGGAACTCCAACCCCCACCGGTCATTCAATGGCTTTCCGTCTATCCGGGCACACCACAAGACGAAGGATTGATCTCAACCATTAATATCGATGCCAACCAAGAGAGTTGGGGGAACAAACGTAAGAACGGGGTTGCCACAGAGGCAGTCGCGGCCTCAGGTAGCAATGACTACAATAAGAATGGTTAGAGCTGAATGCGCTGATGCATGGAAAAACTGAGTATATTGGGAGAGCTCTTTTTAGGCAATGGACGAAAAATTCAATGGCGGCTCCTCGTCAGATCTCGCCGTAATTTCAAGCAGGGCGAGAGAGCTCCGAAAAGGTTGAGTCGAAATGAGCTTGCATTTCCCTTCAGTAGTCTGATGGTTGCCATCGTTAGCTGGCTCATTGGGGGTCAACTTGACGAGACTGGGCTTGAGTTTCATGCGGAGCCAATCAAGTCCATAGCACTGTTTTGGGGTTCGCTCTCATTTTTGGAGACAGGGAAAGATTTTCTCTTTAAAATGGACCATGAAATTGACAAAGAAAAACGTCTAGATCAAGCTACTCAGAGGTATTGTCGAGTGATGGACGAAAATAAAGGGATCCATGAGCGAGGCATTTGCAGAGTAAGAGACAGTTTTGCCGGGAGATTCCTTGTATTGCTATGATGGACCTATCTCGGACGTCTCTAAATTAAAGGAGGCAATCAAGAGCAAAGCGCTGACAGGGGGAAACATTCAAATTCATGTCCCTGGCTCCGTATTGCAAGAATGCGATAAGAAGGGCCGGAGAGGTTGGAGACGAAGTCGACTTCTACTCCAGTGGATGCAGAAAGTTTGCCAGCACTATTGAGTCCATCATGGTAGAACTGAAGAGCCAGTCTGCCGAGGAAGAAGCCTTGGATTTGATCCAGGCAAGATGGTTCCGCGGAAACTTGATTGATCCTTCATGAGTATTCTCTTTTTTGTGGTTCTCCGAGATGGTCACCCAGTTGTTGCGCTCACAGGTTTCTATTGAAGCAAAGCATTATCAAGCTCTATGCATATTGAGTGGGAAGAAGATCTCAACCGCCGATTCCGCCATCCCGAGACTCAATCCACAGAAATTAGCCTTCTTGGTGAGTTGCTCGACCATTGGACGTATCAGTGGGAACAGGGATGCCTTGAGTACGATCGCTCAAAATGTCTAGAAGGTGACTGGGAACACGAATCATTGGACTAGGCAGGCAAGCTGGTCTATCAAGGCAAGTGCACGATGGAAGAAGATGCCGGATGCCTTGAAGCCAGGGGGATTCGAGAAAAGACCTTTACCGATGACAAGAGTTTCACGGGGACGTACATTCGCTGGGAAACAATTGTGATGCACAAATACAATCAAGATGACAAGCTCTGTCTGATTACATCGCACAACTGCCACCCTCAGGGCACTGGCATTGGGCTCACAGCATTCATGCTTCTTGCGCTGAAAGAG
>JBIKTO010000154.1:0-6155 GCA_044348065.1 Cyanobium sp. | reverse complement strand
CGAGATCCAGCTCTTCTACGGCACCCCCTCCCCCGGCAACAGCCGCGCCGCCGAGCTCTTCGCCCGCAATCGCTTCAGCCTCAGCCGCCAGCTCGCCTACAGCAGCGACCAGACCCGCCGCGCCCTCGATCTGGCCCTGTTCGTCAACGGCCTGCCCGTCGCCAGCTTCGAGCTCAAAAACAACCTGACCTGCCAGAGCGTTCAGCACGCCATCCGCCAGTACCAACGCGATCGCGATCCCCGCGAGCCCCTGTTCGCCTTCGCCCGCTGCCTCGTGCACTTCGCCGTGGACGAGCAGGAGGTGCACTTCTGCACCCATCTCCAGGGCCAGGATTCCGACTTCCTGCCCTTCAACCGAGGCACCGCCTCCGGGGGCTCCGGCAATCCCCCCAACCCCGATGGCCTGGCGACCGCCTACCTCTGGGAGAAGATCCTCACCCCCGCCAGCCTCACCGACATCCTGGAGAATTACGCCCAGGTGATCGAAAAACGCAATCGCCGCACCGGCCGCAAAACCTACAAGCAGATCTTTCCCCGCTACCACCAGCTCGATGTGGTGCGCTCCCTGCTCGCCGATGTGGCCGCCCACGGTGCCGGCCGCTGCTACCTGGGGCAACATTCCGCCGGCAGCGGCAAGAGCCACTCCATCGCCTGGCTCAGCCATCAGGTGGGCGATGTGACCCACAACGGTGAGCAGGTGTTCGACTCGGTGATCGTGGTCACCGACCGACGCAACCTCGATGAGCAGCTGCGCAGCAACATTCTCGATTTCATGCAGGTGGAAGCCACCGTGGGGGCCGTCACTGGCCGTGGCAGCTCGAAAACCGAGCAGCTCAAGCAGTTTCTTGCCGCCGGCAAGAAGATCATCATCTGCACCCTGCAGACCTTTCCCGAACTCTGCCGCCAGCTGGATGAAGCCCCCCAGGGGCGCCGTTACGCGGTGATCATCGACGAGGCCCACTCCAGCCAGGGCAGCAAGGCCTCTGCAGCTCTTAACCAGGCCCTCGCGACCGATAGGGCGCTGCCAGAGGCCACGGATGTGGAGGATTTCATCAACACGGCCATCGAAGCGCGCATGCGCAGCCGCCGCCTGCGGCCCAACGCGAGCTATTTCGCCTTCACCGCCACCGCCAAAGCCAAGACGCTCGAACTGTTCGGCACACCTCTGCCGCCGGATGGGGAAGGCAAGATCGGTCGCAGACCGTTTCATGTGTACACAATGAAGCAGGCGATTGAGGAGAAGTTCATCCTCAATGTCCTGCAGTACTACACACCGATCAGCAGCTACTACCGGCTGATCAAAACAATCGAGGCTGATCCGCTGTTCGACAGCAAGCGCGCCCGCTCAAAATTGCGCCGCTATGTGGAAAGCCACGACACGGCCATCCACAACAAGGCCGAGATCATGGTGGATCACTTCCTTGATGATGTGCTGCCGCTACGTGAGATGAAGGGTGAGGCCAGGGCGATGGTGGTCACCGGGGCCATCGAGCGAGCGGTGCAGTACTTTCATGCCGTTCGCAGCTATCTGGGCGAGCGCCGCAGCCCTTACCTGCCGATCGTGGCCTTCTCCGGCGACCATGACTTCGGTGATGGGCCTGTAAGTGAGGCCACCCTGAACGGCTTCCCTTCCAGCGAGATCACCAGCCGCATCCAGGAGGATCCCTACCGCTTCCTGATCTGCGCCGACAAATTCCAGACCGGTTACGACGAACCGCTGCTGCAGGCCATGTATGTGGACAAGGCCCTGGGCGGCATCCAGGCGGTGCAGACCCTCTCACGCCTCAACCGCGCCGCTCCCGGCAAGAAGCGGGTGTTCATCCTCGATTTTCAGGACAACGCCGCCGCCGTGGAGGCCGCCTTCGCCGACTACTACAAAACCACCCTGCTCAGCGAAGCCACCGATGCCAACAAGCTGCATGATCTCCGCGAAAGTCTCGATCAGCTGCGGGTCTACAGCTGGGAGCAGGTGGAGGAATTCGTGGCTCTCTTTCTTGGCAACAGCGATCGCGAAACCCTGCAGCCGATCCTGAACGACTGCCGCCAGATCTATAGCGAGCAGCTCAACGAAGACGACCAGGTGGCCTTCAAAAGCAAAGCCAAGGCCTTCGTGCGCAGCTACGACTTTTTGGCCACGATCCTCACCTACGACAATCCGGAGTGGGAGAAGCTCTCGATCTTTCTCACCCTGCTGGTGCGTGCCCTGCCGGCCCCGGAAGAAGACGACCTCACCAAAGGCATGCTGGAGCTGATCGACATGGACAGCTACCGCATCGAAAAGCAGGAACAACGCAGCGTGCCCCTGCCCGATCAGGATTCCACCCTGGATCCCGCCCCTGTTTCAGGCGGCGGCTTCGGTCCGGAACCTGAACTCGAACCCCTTTCCGTAATCGTCACCAACTTCAACGAACAGTTCGGCACCAGCTTCAGCGACGAAGATCGCATCCATCGCCTGATCCGCGACGAGATCGCACCCCAGGTGGCCCAGGATCAGCGCTACCGCAACGCAAAAGCCAACACGCCAAACACCGCCGCCATCGAACTCGACGCCGCGCTGAATCGCGCCGTGGATCCCCTGTTTCTGGATCAGACGGAGTTTTACAAGCAGTTTAAGGACAATCCACTGTTTCGCAACTTTGTGCGGGGGATTGTGGAGAAGATGATCACAGGGGGATAGCGCAAGAGGAGCAGACTAGATATTTCGAAGCATCGGATCGCGAGCGAGTTGGGCAATAGCAGTAGAGACGCCACTCGAAGGAGAACCCAGATTAACGACAGATCTTGAGCCGAGCCCTTGCTCTAGGTCTTCGACCATTGCCTTCAGATAGCCAAGGTGGTTTTCAGGGCGCGTAGGGACTTGTCGCCAATCGAACTTCTGAAGCGCATCAGCTCCATGACTGGATTCCCGGTAGTTCGTGCAGCGCTTATGCTCAGGATTCCTTGTTAACCACTGCAAGTATCCCTTGGGGTGCCGGCACCGATTTGCATTATCAATCCATTTTGGCTTATTTTTCTTGTTGCAACTGCGCCGTTGCTCGGCCAACGCAGTACAAAAGGCGGCATCAGCGGCGAGAAAGGATTGGTCACAGGTCGAGAAACTCTCAGGATCTGAGTCTATGCCGAATGCAACAGATTCCAGCGACCGGACTCCTGCCCGTTGCAGTGCCCCTTCATCAATAAAGAACCATGCTTCAATCATGGGAACGACTAAATGAAAGGAAACCTTTTCCTTAAGCGCTTGCTTCGTGCGATCCTGGATTCTGCCAGTACATGTTGCCAATGTTTCCAAGTGCTTGTGAACAGCCATTCGCATAACCTCAGAGACCAAGCGAGGCTGATGTGCATTGCAGATCTCTAGATCGTCTAGTATGATCACGAGATCATAAGCTTCCGTTCGCCTGTCGCCTACTACCTCCTGCGCTGCAAGAGCAACGAGGTTAAGACAAGCCTCTGGGGGATTCTGGATATGTTCACAAGACAACTGGCAACTCGTAAATCCAGTGGGCAGTACCATTCCCGGGAGAGATTTCTTTCCCACCGGCAAGCAGTCAAATAAATGGTCAGGAAAGAGCTGCTTCAGCGCAAGGTCCATTCCGTAGTATTCGGTTTCCCCAGTGACCAGAATCCCTACTCGCATCTGACGAACAACCTTGGCCATAAGCTTAAGCCGACCTTGGCGATCCGAACCGAAGAGCCTCATAAGAAGATCCTAGCTTAAATTGAGCCAACCAGATTTCATCGTGAAGGTCAGAAAGACTGGCTGGCATGGTTGCGGAAGGATCATCATGGCCAAGCACATAGACTTGATTTGGGTTACCATTGAAATGATTAAGAACCACTGGGGAGTGTGTAGTGAGAAGAATCGTCAGGTCGCGGAGCTCGCTCATCTCCTCCATAGCATCAAGCAGAACCCTAATGGCATGTGGATGCAAATAGTTTTCGACTTCATCGATAGCAATTATGGAACCGTCTTTGGCTCCAGCCACGGCAGTTAAATGGAGCAATCCAGTAAGGAGGCCGTCAGCCAAGAACTCAGGAGAAACTTCATCGGCCGGGTCAGTAATGCCAGGCATATAGATAGATGGGTAGCCACGGTCAAACTCAATAGACTGCAAGAGGGAAGGAAATGCTCGGGTGGCTTTTTTAAGAACCCAGCTAAACTGATCTCTATATGCGCGTGGAGCGCTCTGCCAGTTGGCCAGGACAGACCAGATATTCTTACCTGTTGAGTGAAGATACGATTGCTTATCAGCTGCCTTGGATTCTTTTACTTGATTCAGCCAGTATCCATCATAAATACGGATTCGATCTATTAGCGCAACAAAAGGCTTCATCCATTCATACTGAAACTGGTCCCAAGCCAGCCTAGCGCAGCATCGCTGATCATCCCTAGGCCTCCGATCTTCCCCCATTACCCATGTGCTATCAAACAATTCTGCGCGAAGAATCACTTTTTCATCGTAGCGCAGCTCCTCACCATAAAAGTTTTCTTCTGGGCGGGTAGAACGAGGGAATCGAAGCTGCCAGCATACTTTTCCGGTGCAGAGACTGAACTCTACATTTTCGTCTGAGTCAAGACCGATCCTGCGGAAATTTCCGGAAGTAAAATGCACGGCACTTTCTGCTCCGAAGGCAAAGAGCGTCCGAAGAAACTTTAATGCACCAAGGAGAGTAGATTTACCGACACCATTGGGGCCCGTGAGGAGACAAACACCCTCTGGACTCCAGTCAATTTCAGCAAGGGCACGATAATTTCTTATCTTTAGGTTGAAGCTACTCATCTAGGCAAAGCTCAAGGCCTCTTTTCAATATAGAGATCTAGGCAACTTCCGCCAACCGCCGCCGCGCCAGCTCCGCCTGGGCCTGGGCCTCCGCCAGGTTCGCCTGGCACTCGGCCACCACCTCCGGCGGCGCCTTACCGGCGAAGTTGGGGTTGGCGAGGCGGCCGGAGAGGCCGGCGATCTCCTTCTCGGCCTTGGCGATGTCCTTCTCCAGCCGGCCGCGCAGGGCGTCGAGATCCACCAGGCCCTCCAGGGGCAGCAGCACCTGCAGCTCGCCGCTCACCCCCGCCAGGGTGCGCTGGGCGCGGGCCGCTTCGGCGCCGGCGGGATCGAGCACCGTCACGCTCTCGGCGCGGGTGAGGGCGGCGATGTCGGCGCTGGCCTGGCGCAGCAGCGCCGCCAGCTCCGGCCGGCCGCTCACGAACTGCACCGGCGCCGGCTGGGAGGGCTTCAGCCCCGCCACCGCCCGCAGGTTGCGCACCACCCGGATCGCCTCGATCAGCTCCAGGAAGCTCGCCTCCAGGGCGTCATCGAGGGCCGCCCCATTCGCCGTGGGCCAGGCCTGCAACGCCAGAAACTCCCCCTCCGCCGCCCCCGTGAGCCCATGCCACAGCTCCTCGCTGAGGTGCGGCATCAGCGGATGCAGCATCACCAACAGCTCGCTGAGAACATTGGCGAGCACCTGGCGGGAGGTGCGCTGGTCGGCGAGCGCTTCGGGGCTGGGGTTTTCACCGGGGTTGAGGCGGCGCTTGATGAGCTCCAGATACCAATCGCACACCTCATTCCAGGCGAATTCATAGAGGCCCCGTGCCGCTTCGCCGAGGGCGTAGCTGGCGTAGCGCTCGGCGGTTTCCTGGTTGACGCGGGCCAGGCGCGAGAGGATCCAGCGATCCGCCAGCTGCAGCGCGGCGGGATCCGGCTCGCCCAGGGAAGCGGGGGTTTCGCCCCCGAGATTCAGCAGCGCAAAGCGGGTGGCGTTCCAGAGCTTGGTGGCGAAGTTGCGGGCCGCCTCCACCGTGGCGGAGGTGTCGGATTGGCGGTCGTAATCGAGGCGGATGTCCTGGCCGGCGCCGGCCACCTCGCGCACCAGGGCGAAGCGCAGGGCGTCGGCGCCGTAGCGCTCGATCAACAACAGCGGATCGATGCCGTTGCCGGCGCTCTTGCTCATCTTGCGGTTCTGCTCATCGCGCACCAGGCCGTGGATGTACACATCCGCGAAGGGCATCCAGGCGGCGGGCGGGCGGCCCGCTTCGGCCAGGAAGGCGCCGGCCAGCATCGTCATCCGCGCCACCCAGAAGAAGATGATGTCGAAGCCGGTCACCAGCACGCTGGTGGGGTACCAGCGGGCCAGATCGGCGGCGGCGGCGTCCGGCC
>JBIKTO010000153.1:0-6194 GCA_044348065.1 Cyanobium sp. | reverse complement strand
CCGCCAGCTGCTGGAGCGCTGGTCGACAGCGCCCGGCGGCGACTCGCGCCTGCTGATCCTGATCGACGGGCAGACCAAGAGCGCCGCGATCTCCGCCTCCTCCGCCCTGGAACGCCAGCTGCCCCCGGATCTGTTGCGCAGCACTGCCCGCACCACCATGGCCCAGCCCCTGCGCGAAGGGGATCGCTACCGCCAGGCCAGCCTGGATGCCCTTGAGCGGCTGGGCACCGTGCTGCGGGGCGGCGAGGACCCTGGCGAACCGGCGGTGGCGGAAGCAAGCTTGGTCACCTCCAACATTCCCACCCGGGAGGAAACCGAAACCAGCAACGCCTTCACCTGGGTGGTGGTGTTGCTCGTGGTCGGCACCATCGTGCCGATGCTCACCTGGTGGGTCTTCTCCCGCTGATCCCCTCACCACACCGCCGATGGGCCTGACGGACTGGATGGGCACCTTCGGGCGTGCCCAGTCTCTCGATCTCAGCAACCAGCTCGAGCGCGGCTACGAGTCCGCCCTGCTCATCCAGAGCCTCGAGATGGAGTACTACAACGACCGCCCGGTACGGCCGGAACTGGAACTGCGCATTCCCAAGGGCACCCAGGCCCAGATGCTGCGTCGCTTCCGCGCCGCCCTGCAGATCTGCCGCCAGTCCCTGGAGAGCATCGAAGCCTACCGACAGGAGCTGGGGGGGCAGGAACTGCGCCAGCTGCAGCTGATCGAATCGGTGGTGAGCCGCTATGACCCGAACCGCAAACCCCTGCCCACGATCAGCCGCTCCCCCGAGGTGCTGCCCCGCAGCCTGATCGGCATGGTGGATCAGGTGCGGCGCCAGCTCGATCCCGACGCGGAGGTGAGCGTGGTGGCGGGCTTCCGGCGCCGCCGCGATTCCACCCTGGTTTCGCTGCGCATCCTGCTGCTGCTGATTCTGGTGCCGATCCTCACCCAGCACTTCATGCGGGCCCAGGTGGTCTCCCCCCTGGTGGATCACTTCTCCCAGGGCAACCCGCTGCTGAGCTATCCGCGGCCCCAGCTGGAGGAGGTGGCCGTGCGCAAGTTGCGCGTCTTCCAGGATGAGATCGAATTCGAGGCGCTCATCCGCGGCGAAGCGGTGCCCAGTCGCACCGAGATGCAGGATCGGTTGGCGGAGCGAGCCAAGGAGCTCAAGCTGGAGGCCGACCAGGAGAGCACGCAGGCGATCAAGAATGTGCTCGCCGACCTGTTCGGTCTGCTTGGTTTCACGCTGGTCTGCGTGTTCGGCCAGCGAGACCTGCAGGTGTTGCGGGGCTTCATCGACGAGATGATCTACGGCCTGAGCGACAGTGCGAAGGCGTTCGCCATCATTCTCTTCACCGATATCTTTGTGGGATTCCACTCACCGGAAGGCTGGACCGTTCTACTCGACGGCGTTGCCCATCATTTCGGTCTGCCGGCCCGAGAAAATTTCATCATGCTTTTCATTGCCACCTTCCCGGTGGTGTTGGCAACGATTTTCAAATATTGGATTTTCCGCTATCTCAACCGTGTGTCCCCTTCCTCCGTGGCCACCTTGCACAACATGAACGGTGGAGGCTGAGCACGGCCAGGCCCACCCTCCTGGTCCTCGCCACGGGGGGGGGGCAGGTGGTGGCCTCACCCTGATCAGCGGCCCCGCCGGCGGCGGCAAGAGCCGCTGGGCCGAGCAACTGGCGGCGGAGAGCGGCCTGCAGGTGGTGTATCTCGCCACCGGGCCCCTGCTGGCGGACGACGTGGAATGGCAGCAGCGGTTACGGCGCCATCGCGAGCGGCGCCCGCCGAGCTGGCGCTGCCGCGAAGTGCAGGGGGCGCTGAGCGAGGCCCTGGCGGAGCTGCGAAGCGGCGAGATCGGCCTGGTGGATTCCCTCGGCACCTGGGTGGCGGCCCACCTCGATCAGGAGGAGGAGGCCTGGGGCCAGCAGTGCGAGAGCCTGCTCGCCGCGGTCCACACATCGGCGGCGCCCCTGCTGCTGGTGTGCGAGGAGGTGGGTTGGGGCCTGGTGCCGGCCACCGCCGCGGGCGGCCGTTTCCGCAGCCGCCTGGCCCCCCTGCAGCGCCGCCTGGCGGATGCGGCCGGAGCCTGCTGGCTGGTGCTGCAGGGCCGCGCGCTTGATCTGCGGGTGCTGGGCGTTGCCGTGGCGGCGGACTGAGCGATGGTGCGGGTCGTGCTGTTCCAGCCCCAGATTCCCCCCAACACCGGGAATGTCGCCCGCACCTGCGCCGCCACCGGCTCGGAACTGCACCTGATCGAGCCCCTCGGCTTCACCATCGACGATCGCCAGCTGCGCCGGGCGGGCCTCGACTACTGGCCGCTGGTGAATCTGCACCGCCACAGGGATCTCCAGGCCTTCCTGGCCGTGCGCCAGGCCCGTGGCGGCCGGCTGGTGGCCTTCAGCAGCCAGGCGCAGCGCCCCTACACCGGCCATCGCTTCACGCCGGAGGATTGGCTGCTCTTCGGCCGGGAGAGCGACGGGCTGCCGGAGGCGGTGCTGGAGCGCTGCGACCAGCGATTGTTGATCCCGATGCCGGTGGATCGGCAGCGGCCGGGCGGTGGCGTGCGCAGCCTCAACCTGTCCGTGGCGGTGGGGGTGGCGGTGTTCGAAGCCTTGCGTCAGGAAAGCCTGACAACCTGATGACTCGCCGCTGGGGGCCTTCGTGGTGAGGCGAGGACGAAGACCGTGATGGCACCTCCAACCTTGCCGTTCCCTGTTCCGCCCGCTACTGTCTGCCGGACTCGTGGATGTCGGCTTCTCCACTGGGTTCCTGTTCCTTGGGTGAATTTGCATGAAGCCTTCTCGTTGGATCCTGTCTTCCCTGCTGGGCACCTCCATGTGCCTCCCCTTGGTGGGCATCGCCACCGAGGAGCTGGGGGGGTCCGCCTCCACCGAAGTGCTTCTCGCCTCCCTCCCCAAGCGCAGCGATCGCGTCTGGGTGCAGGTGGTGCGAGGCATCAGCAATGAAGAGCTGGCTCAGAGCATCGGCGTTGATGAAAGCCAGCTCGCCTCCCTGAACGACACCGACGAGGATCACCGCTACGAGACCGGTGACTGGCTGGCTCTGCCGATCCGCAAGGCGGAGCGGGCCTCCAGGGTCGCCTCCCTGGATACCCGCGCCCTGCGCCACTCCCTCCCTCTTCAGGCCCCGCCGCCGTTGGTCGCCAGCAACGTCCCGGTCAACAACGGTCCCGCCAACACGGTGGTGCGCTTCGGCGACACCCTGCTCAAGATCGCCCAGCGCTACGGCATGACCATCGCCGAGTTGCTGCGCCTCAATCCGGGCCTCGAAACCGCGAGCCTGGTGGTGGGCAGCCAGGTGCGGGTGGCCCAGTCCTCTCCGTCGGGCGGGCGCATGCTGCTGGCCATCAAGCCGGTGGGAAGTGGTGGTCTGAGCTGGCCGGAGCTGCCCCGCTTCGGTCAGGAGCGACCCGACACCTTCGATCCGGGCACGGCCGCCTGGGTCTGGCCGGCCCAGGGAGTGTTCACCTCCGGTTTCGGCTGGCGTTGGGGCCGCATGCACAAGGGCATCGACATTGCCAACAACGTGGGCACCCCGATCGTGGCGGCGGCGTCCGGACGGGTCACCTACGCCGGCTGGGATGACGGTGGCTACGGCTATCTGGTGCGCATCAGCCACGAGGATGGCAGCACCACGGTCTACGGCCACAACAGCCGGATCCTGGTGCGTGAGGGAGACCTGGTGAGCCAGGGGCAGGCGATCAGCGAGATGGGCAGCACCGGCCGCAGCACCGGTCCACACCTGCACTTCGAGATCCATCCCCCCGGCAGCGGTGCCGCCAACCCCTTGCAGTTTCTGCCGCCCCGGGCCTGACCCGCTGGCGTACAGTCTGCAGATCACGGCTCGGTAGCTCAGCTGGTTAGAGCGTGGGATTCATAACCCCAAGGTCGGGAGTTCAAGTCTCCCCCGAGCCATCCCCATGCCGCTCCAACGGCACTCCCCCGGCCCCGTGTCGGGCCCACCCATCTCAGCGCATGTCCACCTGGTTGAGGCGGGCGCGGAAGCTGGCGGCTCCGGTGCCGGAGCCGTAGGGCTGGGGCGAGGGGCCATCGGGGGTGGCTGGCTGGGCCGAGACCACGGTGACCGCCGGATAGGCGGCGGCACTGCGACGCGCCCGCAGAATGCCCATCCCCTGGGGGCGATTCTCCAGGGCTCGGGTGAGGGTGCGGCTGCGATTGGCCACCGCCACCGACTCGCCGTCCCTGGGCCGCACGAGCGGGTTGGCCTTGAGTTCGGAGCGCACCTGGTTCAACAAGCGGAAATGGCCCGTGCTGTTGTATTTGCGCAGCACGGACGGATCCCAGGCCATGGAAGGAACAACAATCAGACGGTTCGCCTACAGCCTATGGCGCCGCCGAACCCCCGGGAGGGCTGGATCCGTGATAGGTTGAAAAGGTTGCAAGTGGAAGTCGGTACGACTTTGCCTTGGTGACTCAACCGCGGGTTCCGACCCGGTGGTGCCCAGGACCGCAACCTGTCTCGCTCTTCTCATCCCCCCTCTTTCGACCATGACCAGGCTCGTCGGACTGCCGGCTCCCGATTTCAAGGCCACCGCGGTGTTGGATCAGGAGTTCCAGGAGGTGACCCTCTCCCAGTACCGCGGCAAGTACGTGGTGCTCTTCTTCTATCCTCTCGATTTCACCTTCGTCTGCCCGACGGAGATCACGGCCTTCAGCGATCGCTACGCCGATTTCACCAGCCGCAACACCGAGGTTCTCGGCGTCTCGGTCGACAGCCAGTTCAGCCACCTGGCCTGGGTGCAGACCGATCGCAAGAGCGGCGGCCTGGGTGACATCGCCTATCCCCTGATCGCCGATCTCAAGAAGGAGATCGCCCGCGCCTATGAGGTGCTGGATGAGGAGGCCGGTGTGGCTCTGCGCGGTCTGTTCATCATCGATCCCGATGGCGTGATCATGCACAGCACGATCAACAATCTGCCCGTGGGCCGCAGTGTGGATGAAACCCTGCGGGTGCTGCAGGCCTTCCAGTATGTGCAGTCCCACCCCGATGAGGTCTGCCCCGCCAACTGGCAGCCCGGCGAAAAGACCATGAACCCCGATCCGGTGAAGAGTAAGGAGTTCTTCGCGGCGGTGAACTGAGTCCGGTCGCAAAAATGCCGCCCACTGCGGTGGTCCGTACCGATCAAGGGGGCCTGCAGGCCCCCTTTTTGCTGCGGGTTTGCTGTTGGCCCGGCTTCGATCGGCCGCCGCTCACCCCAGCATGGCGGCCAGCAGGCGCCGACCGTCCACTCCGCCGGTGAGAGGATCGCAGGCGCGCTCCGGATGGGGCATCAGCCCGAGAACGTTGCCCGCCGCATTGGTGAGGCCGGCCACATCCCCCACCGAGCCATTGGGATTGTGGGTGTAACGAAGCACCACCTGACCCTCCCCCTCCAACCGCCGCAGCTCTTCGCTCGCCACCTGGTAGCGGCCCTCCCCATGGGCGATCGGCAGCTCAATGCGCTCCCGATCGCCGTAGGTCCCCAGCCAGCGGCAGGGGCCGGGCCGCACCTCCAGCTGCACCGGCTCACAGAGGAAGTGCAGATCGCGGTTGCGGGTGAGCGCCCCGGGCAGCAGGCCCATTTCGGTGAGCACCTGGAAGCCGTTGCAGATGCCGAGCACCGGACCACCAGCCTCGGCGAAGCGGCGCACCTCCTCCAGCAGCGGCGCAAAACGGGCGATGGCACCGCAGCGCAGATAGTCGCCATAGCTGAAGCCCCCCGGCAGAACCACCGCTTCGATCGCCCCCAGCCGCCTCTCCTCATGCCAGAGGAAGCGGGTGGGGCGCCCCAGGCAGCCCTCCAGAGCCCACTGCACATCCCGGTCGCAGTTGGAGCCGGGGAACACCACGATGCCGATCGTCATCGTCGTTCCTCAGTTCGCTTCGCGCAGGTCCAGCGTCCAGTCCTCGATCACCGGATTGGCGAGCAGGCGGTCGCTGAGCAGGGCGAGCTGGGCGTGGGCGGTTTCAGCATCTGCGGCCTCCAGGTCCACCTCGATCGCCTTGCCGATTCTCAGGCGTCGCACGCCCTCCACCCCCAGCCTGCCGGCGGCCGCGCGGGTGGCTTCGCCGGCTGGGTCGAGCACCGAGGGGCGCAGGGAAACCTGGACGCGGGCATGGAAGAGGGGCACCGGCTGCGGGGCATTTGTTAAATCTTGGCAGCCCGCCC
>JBIKTO010000152.1:0-6218 GCA_044348065.1 Cyanobium sp. | reverse complement strand
GTGTGGGGGCAGCCGCCGGTCTCCACGCCCCGGATGCGATCCGCTGGCAGGGCACCAGCGCGGGTGAGGAACTGGGCGTCCTCCTGGGTGTAAATGTCGTTGGTGACCACCGCCAGTTGGAGGCGGTCGCGCAGGCGGCGGCAGAGGGCCTCCACCAAGGCGGTCTTGCCGGAGCCGACGGGGCCGGCCACCCCCACGCGCAGTCTGCTGCTGGTCATGGGCTGATTGTGGCGCCTTCAGCTGCGGAACAGGCGGGAGTACAGCTCGGCGTGGCCCAGCTGGGCCAGCCCGGCGCCGACCCCACCGCTGCGCAACTCGCGGGGATCGCAGAGGGCCAGGGCGGCCGCCCGCTCCGCCAGCCGCGGCGCCAGGGTCAGCTGCAGCCGCTGGGCCTCGGTGGGCCCCAGCGGCACCAGCCGCACGGCGGCGCTGATCTGGTTGGCGCACCAGCCGTAGAGGTAGGCCTCCAGCACCGCCGCGGCCGGCAGCTCGAGGCAGAGGCCCGCCCAGGCCCAGGCCGCGGGCCAGCCGAGGGTGGTGGCTGCCGGCAGGGGCCAGCCCAGGTCCGCCAGCAGCTGCAGCAGCGAGCGGCCCATCTGGCGCTGCTGGGCGCGCATCTCGGCCGCCTCCCGCTGGGCCAGCAGCCAGCCATCCAGCTCACGCACCGCCGCCTCGGCCCCCGCCAGCCCGGCGCGCCAATCGGTCAGAGCCTCCATCAACGGCGCCAGGGCGGCGGCCTCCAGGGTGAGCGCGCCCCGCTCCAGTTCGGCCAGCAGCCAGGCCTCCACGGCGGCGGCGCTGGCGAGCCGCCCCCCCTGAACCAGCACCTCCAGCCCCTCGGCATAGGAGAAGGCCCCCACCGGCAGGGCGGGGCTGACGAGCTGGAACAGGCGCAGGCGATCGGCGCTCATCGGTGCGGGCTGCCGGGGTGGTGGTGGTGGCTGTGGGGGTGACCGGGGCCCGCCCCCGCATAGGCGCCCCCCTCGGGCAGGAAAGGTTCCAGGCGGCGCTCCACCACCAGGCCCCGGTGCGACAGCAGATCGGCCAGCACCGGATCCTCCATCAGCCGCAGCTCCCCCTCCCGCAGCTCCAGGGCCACGTGGCGGTTGCCGAGGTGATAGGCCGCCTGCAGCAGGGCCAGGGGATCGGCGGCGCGCACCAGCAGCAGCGCCTCCGGCGCCGCCTCCACCCGCACCAGCGGCGGGCCCTCGGCGGGGGCCAGCCATTCGCCCGGCCGCAGCGGCTCGCCGCGGGGCAGCTGCAGCAGCAGGGCCCGCCCGCAGACGCAGTGGCGCAGACCGCGCAGGCGGGTGCGCTCCTCCGCCGCCAGCGCCAGCCGCAGGGGGGTGGCGCCGGGGTCGGAGGCCGGCCTGAGACCGGTGGCTGCCAGCCGGCGGGTCAGCAGCAGGGGGGATTGGGGATCCACAACGTCGTCGGCCACCGCCGCCTCCTGGCGCCATCCGCCCCCACAGTGTGGCCATGGTCTCTCCCCCTGCGGCCGCGATGTCCCCCAGCTCCGCCCCCTGGCACGGCCGCGCCCAGCTGCGGTTCCAGCGCGACGGGGCCGGCGCCACCGGCTTTCAGGGGGGCGCCGAGGCGCCGCTGAAGGTGCAGCGGGCCTTCCGCGGCGACGACGGCCGCTGCGAGCTGCCCCTGCTCCACACCGCCGGCGGCCTGGTGGGGGGCGACCGCCTGAGCGTGGAGCTGCGACTGGAGGCCGGCAGCAGCGCCCTGCTCACCACCGTGGCGGCCCAGAAGGTGTACGGCTCGATCGGCCGCTCCCGCCGCGCGCCGCAGGGGAGCTGGGCGCGGCAGGAGCTGGCGGCGCGCCTGGCGGCGGACGCCGACCTGGAGTGGCTGCCCCAGGAGCTGGTGCTCTTCAACGGCGGCCTGTTCCACCAATCCGCCCGGGTGGAGCTGGCGCCGGGGGCGTGCTGGCTGGGGGCGGAGCTGGTGCGGCTGGGGCGCACCGCCGCCGGCGAGGGCCTGGGGGCAGGCCGCTGGCGCTCCGACCTGGAGATCCGCCGCCTGGACGCGGCTGGGGAACCGGCGGCGTGGGAGCTGGTGGACCGGCTGGAGCTGGGGGGCGAAGCCCTGACGGGGGAGCACGGCATGGCCGGCGAGGCGGTGTTCGGCTCGCTGGCCTGGGTGGCGCCGGCCCCCCTGGCGCCGGCGGTCCTGGCGGCCCTGCTGGCGGCGGCGCGGGACGACCGCCGGGGCCTGGAGGGAACAATGGCCTGCGGCGCCCTGCGCCAGGGGCTGGTGGCCCGCTACCGGGGGCCTTCCAGCCAGGCGGGCCGGCTCTGGTTCCGGCGGATCTGGGCCCGCGTCCGGGCCGAGCGGGGCCTGGCGGCGCCCGACGCACCGCGGGTGTGGCCGTTCCAGGAGACGGCGGCTCAGGGTCCGCCCTGAACGGGCGGAACGGCGCGGCGCTGCCACAGTGGGAGGGTCTCTGCCGCTTCCATGCATCTCACCCCCCAGGAGAAGGACAAGCTCTTGATCGTCACCGCCGCCCTGCTGGCGGAACGGCGGCTGGGCCGGGGCCTGAAGCTCAACCATCCGGAGGCGGTGGCCTGGCTCAGCTTCCTGGTGCTGGAGGGCGCCCGCGATGGCCGCAGCGTGGCCGAGCTGATGGAGGAGGGCACCACCTGGCTGCGCCGCGACCAGGTGATGGAGGGGGTGAGCGAGCTGGTGGACGAGGTGCAGATCGAGGCGGTCTTCCCCGATGGCACCAAGCTGGTCACCCTGCACGACCCGATCCGCTGACCGCCATGCCCCCCCTGATCCCCGGTGAACTGCTGCCGGAACCCGGCGAGATCGAGCTCAACGCCGGCCGCCCCGTCACCACCCTCACGGTGGCCAACAGCGGCGACCGGCCCGTGCAGGTGGGCTCCCACTTCCACTTCCATGAGGCCAACAGCGCCCTGCGCTTCGACCGGGACGCGGCCCGCGGCCTGCGGCTCGACATCCCCGCCGGCACCGCCATCCGCTTCGAGCCCGGCGACAGCCGCGAGGTGCGGCTGGTGCCCTTCGCCGGCGCCCGCCGCGTGTTCGGCTTCAACGGCCTGATCAACGGCCCGCTCGACTGACCCCGCTCCCCCGAGCCCCCCGACGGAGATCGTCCATGCCTTACCGCATCAGCCGCCGTGCCTACGCCGAGACCTACGGCCCCACCACCGGCGATCGGCTGCGCCTGGCCGACAGCGAGCTGATCCTGGAGGTGGAGAAGGATCTCACCCACTACGGCGATGAGGTGAAGTTCGGCGGCGGCAAGGTGATCCGCGATGGCATGGGCCAGGCCCAGACCCCTCGCAGCCAGGGGGCGGTGGACACCGTGATCACCAACGCCCTGATCCTCGACTGGTGGGGGATCGTCAAGGCCGACATCGGCCTGCGGGACGGCCGCATCGCCGCCATCGGCAAGGCGGGCAACCCCGACGTGCAGGAGGGGGTGGACATCATCGTGGGGCCGGGCACCGAGGCGATCGCCGGCGAGGGGCACATCGTCACCGCCGGCTCGATCGACACCCACATCCACTTCATCTGCCCCCAGCAGATCGAAACGGCCCTGGCCAGCGGCGTCACCACCCTGCTCGGGGGCGGCACCGGTCCGGCCACCGGCACCAACGCCACCACGTGCACCCCCGGCGCCTTCCACCTGGAGCGCATGCTTCAGGCCGCCGAGGGCCTGCCGGTGAACCTGGGCTTCTACGGCAAGGGCAACGCCAGCACCCCCGAGGCCCTGGAGGAGCAGATCCGCGCCGGCGCCTGCGGACTCAAGCTGCACGAAGACTGGGGCACCACCCCGGCGGCCATCGACTGCTGCCTCTCGGTGGCCGACCAGCTCGACGTCCAGGTGTGCATCCACTCAGACACCCTCAACGAGGCGGGCTTCGTGGAGGACACGATCCGCGCCATCGGCGGCCGCACGATCCACACCTTCCACACCGAGGGGGCCGGCGGCGGCCATGCCCCCGACATCATCCGGATCTGCGGCGAGGCCAATGTTCTGCCCAGCAGCACCAACCCCACCCGGCCCTACACGGTCAACACCCTCGAGGAGCACCTCGACATGCTGATGGTGTGCCACCACCTCGATCCCCACATTCCGGAGGATGTGGCCTTCGCCGAATCGCGCATCCGCCGCGAAACGATCGCCGCCGAGGACATCCTCCACGACCTGGGCGCCTTCTCGATCATCGCCAGCGACTCCCAGGCCATGGGCCGGGTGGGGGAGGTGATCACCCGCACCTTCCAGACCGCCCACAAGATGAAGGTGCAGCGCGGCCCGCTGGCCGGCGACAGCGAACGCAACGACAACATCCGCCTGAAGCGTTACATCGCCAAGACCACCATCAACCCAGCGATCGCCCACGGCATCGACAGCCAGGTGGGCTCGGTGGAAGTGGGCAAGCTGGCCGATCTGGTGCTCTGGAAACCGGGCTTCTTCGGGGTGAAGCCGGAGCTGGTGCTCAAGGGCGGCTCGATCGCCTGGGCCCAGATGGGCGACGCCAACGCCTCGATCCCCACCCCGGGGCCGGTGCACGGCCGGCCGATGTTCGCCGCCTATGGCGCCGCCCTGGCCCCCAGCTGCCTCACCTTCGTGAGCCAGGCCGCCCTCGAGGCCGACCTGCCCCGCCGCCTGGGCCTGCGGCGGCCCTGCGTGCCGGTGGTCAACACCCGCGCCATCGGCAAGAGCGCCATGCGCAACAACAGCGCCCTGCCGAAGGTGGAGGTGGATCCGCAGACCTATGAGGTGTTCGCCGACGGCGAACTGCTCACCTGCGAGCCGGCCGAGGTGCTGCCGATGGCGCAGCGTTACTTTCTCCTCTGAGCAGCGTCGGCTTCCCGGCCGGCGTGGCTTCCTGTAACAACCGCCACCAGAGAGCCCCCTGGCGGCGCTGCAGGATCCCGCCAGCGGAGTGCGCCGACATGTTCACGGACTACCGGCCCAACCACGGCTACGACGAATACTTCAGCGGCGCCGAGCAGCCCCGCACCGGCCTGCGGCCCCTGCTTTCCTCCCTCGGCCGCATGGGCCTCGACCAGCTCAACCACAACCACGCCGCCGCCGGCATGTTGCTCAAGCGGCTGGGCGCCACCTTCCGCCTCAACGATTCCGGCAGCCAGGGGGTGGAGCGCATCCTGCCCTTCGATCCCCTGCCTCGGCTGATCACCGCCAGCGAATGGCAGGTGCTGGAGAAGGGACTGATCCAGCGCCTTGAGGCGATCGACCGCTTCCTGGCGGACGTCTACGGCGACGGCAGGATCCTGGCCGACGGGGTCGTGCCGGAGGAGGACGTGGTGAGTTCCCACGGCTGGCGGCCCCAGATGAAGGGGATCCGGCCGCCCCTCGATCGCTGGTGCCACATCTCCGGCCTCGACCTGGTGCGCGATGGCGCCGGCACCTGGCGGGTGCTGGAGGACAACCTGCGCTGCCCCTCGGGGGTGGCCTACTTCCTCGAGAACCGGCGGGTGATGAAGCGCATCTTCCCCAGCCTGTTCAGCGGCCGGGCGGTGGCACCGATCGACAACTACGCCTCCCAGCTGCTGCAGACCCTGCGGGAGCTCGCCCCCTGGACCGACGCCCCCAAGGTGGTGCTGCTCACCCCGGGGGTCTACAACAGCGCCTACTTCGAGCACAGCTACCTGGCCCAGCAGATGGGCATCCAGCTGGTGGAGGGCCGCGACCTGGTCTGCGAGTCGGGGCGGGTGTGGATGCGCAGCACCGCCGGCCTGGAGCCGGTGGATGTGATCTACCGCCGCATCGACGACGACTTCCTCGATCCGGCCGTGTTCCGGGCCGACTCGATGCTGGGGGTGCGGGGCCTGATCGAGGTGTTCGCCGCCGGCCGGGTGGCGATCGCCAACGCCCCGGGCACCGGTGTGGCCGACGACAAGCTGATCTATGCCTACGTGCCCGAGATGATCCGCTATTACCTGGGCGAGGAGCCGATCATCGAGAACGTGCCCACCTACCTCTGCTCCCGCCCCGAGGAGCGGGCCTACGTGCTGGCCCACCTGGGCGAGCTGGTGGTGAAGGCGGTGGCGGAAGCGGGCGGCTACGGCATGCTGATCGGGCCCCACGCCAGCGCCGAGGAGATCGCCAGCTTCGCCGCCAAGATCGAGGCCGACCCTCGCAACTACATCGCCCAGCCCACCCTGGAGCTCTCCACCGTGCCCTCCCTCTCCGAAGGGGAGCTCTACCCCTGCCATGT
>JBIKTO010000238.1:0-4984 GCA_044348065.1 Cyanobium sp. | reverse complement strand
CGGCAGAGCAGCGAGAGCTTCCTGAAGGCCCTGCAGGGCAAGCTCAAAATTGTGCTGAACATCCATGGCTACAGCACACCGCTGCCCAATTTTCATCGCAATGCCTTCCAGACCACCCAGAAAAAGTTGGAGAAGGATCACGAGGCTCTGCCCGGCGATAAGCAGACGTTTGATGATTATGTGGTGTTCATTGATTTTAGCTGGCCTTCCGAGCAGGCCTTCTCCCTCTCGCCGCTTTCGGTGCTTCGCGCCACCCCCTTCATGCTGCGGTTTCTGCTGATCCTGGCCCTGCTGATCGCTCTGGTGGGTGGCAAGATTGTCAGTCATTTCGCACTGGCCGCCGGCTGGTCGCTGCTGATCGGCTCGCTGGCGGGTGTGCTGCTGGGGATCAGCGTGGCGCTGCTGCTGCTGCGGATGGTCACCTACTTCCGCGACCGCGACCGAGCCGCCAGCGCCGCGGTGTACGACGGGGTGGAGCTGGTGCGCTGGCTGCACCAGATCTTCCTGGAGGAGATCACCCGGGCCGCCCCACAGATCGACAAGGTGGAGGAGCTGCGGGCCCTGCTCAACAACGCTCCCCAGCCGGCGGCGGTCGCCGGCCCCAGCGAGGCCGATGAGGAGCCGACGGTCGAACTCAGCCTGCTGGCCCACAGCATGGGCTGCTTCGTGGCCACCCAGTTGGTGCGCACCCTGAGCGATGTGTTTGATCCCCAGGCGATCCAACGCTGGCAGAGCTACGGCCCGGAGGGCCCCTTTTCCGCCGCCGATCCCTGCGGACCGGCGCTGGATCAGACCACCACGGGCGGCATCGGTGATCTCTTCACCCTGGGCCAGCTGGTGCTCGCCTCGCCCGATATCCCGGTGTGGGCCCTCAGCAACGGCCGCTCCAATCCTCTGCAGGCTTGTCTGCGCCGGTTCAAGGAGGTGTTTCTGTTCACCAACGATGCGGATGTGGTGTTGCGGCTGCTCTCCACTTTCGCCAATTTCTTTGTGTTCCCCTCCAGCAGTCGCCAGGGTGGCTACCGCCTGGGCAACGTGGTGCCCCTGGAGGGTGGCGGCCGCTGGGGCACGCGCCAGCTGGATCTCACCCAGGTCGGCTTTTATGGCATGGGGGGGCTCGGTCGCTTGAACACAGCCCTCTCGCTCACCCAGGCACCCTTCAGAACCCGCAAGGTGCCGGCCAGCCGCCTCACCCTGATCGATTGCACCGACTATTGCGATGAGCGTGTTTCCGGTCGGGACCGCGACTGGGGGCCCCGCCTGGCCAGCAAGGGGCCGGGCTGGCGGCCGCTGCGCTATCTGTTCACCCTGGGGGCGTTTGTGCGCGGCAAGCTGGATCCGCATGGCGGTTATTTTCAGGGTGTGTTCTGCCTGGATCTGATCTATCAATTGCTGCTCTCAGGAACCACCAAGCTCGAGGCCGCTTGTCCAGCGCTTGAGGAACAATTAAACCGCCACCAGATCCGCTGGATTGATGTGCAAAACCCGCCCAGTTGCTGAGCGACGCTTGCCTGCTTCCCTGCCATGACTCCCCATCCCGAGACCTTCCACACCGTGCCGCTGCGGTTGGGGGAGGGGATCTGGCAGGCCCTGCAGGAGCGCTGCCGGCGCAGCGGCGAAAGCCTGGATCATGTGATCCGCTCGGCCCTGGCCGAAGCCCTGGATCTGGAGCTGCACACGATCTACCAGGTGTCCACCGCCGGCGCTTTGGTGGAGGGGGTGTTTCAGGGCTGTGTGCAGGTGGCCGACCTGCTGCGCCATGGCGATGTCGGGCTGGGAACCTTCGAGGGGCTGGATGGCGAGGGCATCCTGCTGGAGGGCCGCTGCTGGCAGGCCCGCGCTGATGGCCGCGTGGTGGCGGTGCCACCGCAGACCCTCTGCCCCTTCTGGGTGGTGACCCGCTTCCGGGCCGACCAGACCCTTGAGCTGACGGACATCCGCAGCTGGGCCGATCTCACGGAACGCCTGGATGGCTGCCGCCCCAGCAAGAACGTGTTCACCGCCCTGCGGCTGCGCGGCAGCTTCCGGGCGATCAAGGTCCGGGTGGCCTGCAAGGCGCCGCCGGGCAGCGATCTGGTGAGCGCCACGCGCCAGCAGGCGGAGTTTCGGTTCGTCGATCTGGCGGGCACGCTGGTGGGCTTCTGGACGCCCGCCTGGGCCCGCACGATCAACATTCCCGGTTACCACCTGCACCTGCTCAGCGACGACCTGGCCCACGGCGGCCATGTGCTGGATCTGCAGGCCGACGCGCTCACGGTGGAGCTGCACACGGAGGATCACGTGCAGCTGGTGCTGCCCGACACCCCCGAATTCCTGAGTGCCAACCTCAGCGGCGATCCAGGCGCGGCGCTGGCCCAGGCGGAAGGGGATCAGCGCTGATCGGCGAGGATCGCGGCGGTGATCACGTCGGGATCGGGCAGGTTGTCGGAATCGAGCAGGCTGTCGTCCTTGAGCCAGAAGAGATCAAGGCTGATCTTGTCGCGGGCGAGCAGGTCTTCGAGGTCGTAGGAGCGCCAGCGGCCCTCGGGGTTGGCCTCGCTCCAGGTGGGCTGGCGCTGCTCGATGGCGCCGCTTTGGGTGTCCTGCGCATTGCGTTCCAGCAGGCCTTCGTAGGCCTCGCCCTTGATGTCGGCGCTGAGCACCATCCAGCTCTCCTTGTCGAGCAGATCGGAGATCAGGCGTTTGAGTTTGGCGGGATCCTGGATCTTGTTCTGCGCCTTGCGGAATACCAGCCCGAGAAGGCCATGTTGCTTGCCGAGGTGCTCCAGTCGTAGCCCTCGGGCACGGGAGATTCCTGATTCCAGGGCGGCAGGGTCTGCTCATGGGCGAGCTTGAGGAAGAGCAGCACACTGAGCTGCTCGAGGTAATCGCCGTAGGAGAGCCCGTCGTCGCGCAGCACGGTGCAGTAGCTCCAGAGCTTCTGCACGATGCGGTTGGCTTCGGTGCTCATGGGGGGGGTGAAAGGGTTGTGATCAGGAAGGATGGAACGTTTAGAGTCGGTAGACAGAACCCCGCTGACCGAGCTTGACGATCAACACGAGCAGCACGTCGTCTTCCACACTGAAGAGCAGACGAAGGTCGCCAATGCGTACGCGGTAGAGCTCATCGTTCGTCTGCAGGCGGATGACTCCGGGATGGCGGGGTGTCTCCTTGAGGCGACTGAGCTCACGGTTGACCCGCCGTTGCAGCACGGGATCCAGACGGTTGTAGCTCCTGGCTGCGGAGCGAACGAATTCGATCCGGTCGGTCAAGATCCCGGGCCTTGTGCGGCAGGGTCGTTGCCGGCCCTGAGCTCCTCCCAGCTCACGCGGGGCTCGTTGGCGCGCAGGATTGATTCGGCCTCAGCGGTGTCTTCGGCGTCTTCCAGAGCCAGGGTGAGCAGGCGGCGCAGGGCATCGCTGCGACTCACCGACAGGTGCAGCTCAGCCTCCAGATGGGCCGCGTAGCGGTCGATTCGCTCCAGCAGCTCAGGCGGCAGACGCACCGCCTGCGGCGTGCCAACCCCTCGCGCTTGGGCCATGTCTTGTCGTCGGCTGTAGTTGAATCTACTACGCACTGGCTGGGATGGGGGGGCTTGAGGAGCCGGGCTGCTTTCACGAAGGCTGTTGTGGACTGGGAATGGACCTCGGGCGTCAGCAGCGCCAGCAACACGCAGGTATCCAAATTCAGCATCAGCCGGTTGCGTCCTCCCGCAGCGCGCGCACGGTGTCCACCCCGCTGCTGGGCTGAGGAGGCAGCGACTGACGCAGGGCCACCAGTTCGGCGATGGGCTTGCCGCGGCGGGTGATCAGCACGGACTCGCCCGTGGCAACGGCATCGAGAAGGCTGGAGAGCTGGGCCTTGGCTTCGGCCACTGACACTTATCGCATGTTGTTGACCAACCAGATGACCAATTTAGCGTTGGTGGGGACCGCAGCGATGCGGACCATGGCCTGTGCAGCCGGTTCTTCGCCAACGCGCACGGGCCGCTGCTGTCCACCTGGGCCGTGGTGATCGAGGTGTGCCACCTGGTGCCCAACGATGGAGCGCCCCGCTTTCTGGAGTGTATCCACCTGGGTGTCCTCCAACTGATCGAGATTCCACCGGCGCTGCAAACCATCAGCTCCTGGATGATGCGCACCAAGAATTTGCCGATGGAGCTGGCCGATGCCACCTTGATCTGGGCAGCCCATCAGCGCATCCTCCACAGGATTGCCACCCTGGATCGCCGCAACTTCGGGTTCTATCGGCTGCCGGGGGGCCAGGGCCTGGAGAACGTGCTGGAGGCCGGTTGATCAGGGCTTCACCTGGTGACAGTGGGCGCCGAGTCTCATCTTCAGCTCTTGGCGCGGTTCGTAGCAACTGCTCCATGTGGATACCGGGTCCGATAACCACTGTTCGTTGCGAACACATTCGCTACAAACTGGCTGTGGGGGGTAGGATTCTCTTCGCAACAAGGAGGTGATTATCGGACAAAAGCAGCAGCGCCGCCGTGGTTCTCGGAAACCATCCAATAAGTGTTATGCCGAATAAATGCATAACCTCTATGCCACATTCCGCTCTTTCTGAATACTGAGGGACTTCTGAAAAAGCGAACTGCAGGCTCGATGCGAATACTGCCAGCGATAGGAGGGGAGGCCGCTCGCACTGATATTTATACCGCGACTAGCGAATCAGCCATTTCAAGCTGCCACACGGTCCTGAGATCCTCCCAGAGAGCATCAGGCCTATGCCAGGCATAGAACCAAGCACAGACGGTAATAAAAAAGAGGCGGAGGAGCCTCAGGATCTTCTCTGCGCACATCACGAGAAACGCCATCGAGATCAAGGCCTCTGCACCTTTAGACAACCGAGCCATAATCAGATCTAGGGAAAACTTCCTCTTGCCGGATCCAAAGCATCCTTCCACTTCATCGCGCTTCCTTTGGTCTGCGCTCAGCTGCTGCCTGTGGGCAGCGCTGATCTTTGGATCCTTCGGTGGCCTACCCAGCCGCTTGCAAGATAG
>JBIKTO010000273.1:0-4519 GCA_044348065.1 Cyanobium sp. | reverse complement strand
CCTCTACGCCCTGCCCGGCCAGGGGAGCTGGAATCCCCTGGGCACCTGGGCCGCGGGGCTGCCCTCCGCCCTGGCCAGCGTGGCGGTGATGCTCCTGCTCGCCGACACCCTGCTGCGCTGGCCCCAGCCCGGCCTCTCTCCCTCCCCCCAGAGCTCCTCCGCCGCCCCCCACCCCCCGGCCCCGGAGCTGACCGCCCTGAGCGCCGCCCTGGCCTTCGCCCTCTCCCCCCTGGTGCTGCTCTGGGGGCGCACGCCGGTGAGCGACGCGCTGTTCAGCGGCCTGATGGCGAGCAGTCTGCTGCTGGCCTGGCGTCGCTACGCGGCCGGCGCTGGTGTGGGCGCGGCGGGCTGGTGGCACAGCTGGCTGGTGCTGGCCCTGGCGGTGCTCACGAAGGGGCCGGTGGCGGTGGTGCTGTTCGCCCTCTGCCTGGGGCTGTTCGCCTGGCTGCAGGCCGATCGGCAGGCCCTGGCGGCTCGGCTGCGCCCGCGCGCCGGCCTGGCGGTCACGGTGCTGCTGGCCCTGCCCTGGTATGGCCTGGCCCTGGTCCGCGAGGGGACTCCCTTCTGGAACTCCTTCTTCGGCTACCACAACCTGCAGCGCTTCACCTCGGTGGTGAACCACCATCTGCAGCCCTGGTGGTATTTCCTGCCCGTGCTGCTGGTGGCCGCCCTGCCGCTGACGCCGCTGCTGCTGGTGGGCCTCACCCGGGCGATCGGCCCCCTGCGCCCCGCCCTGCTGCCGGCGCGACCCCAGCCAGCGTCGGCCTCCCTGGGGCGCTTCGCCGCCTGCTGGCTGGTGGCGGTGCTGCTGTTCTTCACCGCCGCCGCCACCAAGCTGCCGAGCTACTGGTTGCCCGCCATCCCCGCGGCGGCGGTGCTGATCGCCCTGGCGGCCCGGGTGGAGCGGGGCGATCGGGCCGGCGGGGTCGCCTGCTCGCTCACGCTTCTGCTCACCCTGTTGCTGGGCCTCGTGTTTCTGGCCGCCCCGGCCTGGGTGCCCCTGATTCAGGATCCGGAGCTGCCCACCCTCCCCGCCGAGCTGCTGGCGAGCGGCCGGCTGCCGGTGGCCGCCGTCTGCTTTCTGCTGGCTGGCCTGCTGGGGCTGGTCTCCAGCGTCCGTGGCCGGAGGGGAGTCTGGTTGCTGGCTCTGCAATGGCCCCTGGTGGCCTTCGTGCCCCTGGCCCTGCTTCCCTCCTGGAGCCTGGGCGATCGGTTGCGCGGCGCGCCGGTGCGGCAGATGGCCGAGGCCTCCCGCCTCGCCCTGCGGCCGGGGGAGAGCCTGGCGATGGTGGGTATTCTCAAACCTTCGCTGCATTACTACAGCCGCCGGGTGGTGATCTACGAGGGCAACGAGCCGCGGGGGCTGGTGAATCTGGCCGACCGCCTGCGTCTTGAAGATCGCCCGGGCCAGCGGCCCGCCCCGCCGGAGCGGATGCCCACCGTGCTGGTGGTGATTGACCATGGCACCGCCGCCCGGCCGTTCTGGCGGGGGCTGGCACCCCAGACCCTGGCCCGCAGTGGTCTCTACAGCCTCTGGCGCCTGGAGCGACGGCAGCTGGAGCGACGGGCCGGCGAACTGCGCGCCGCGGGGGAGCGGATCACCTGGCGGGATCCGGTGCCGGAGCGCTACTGACCGCAGAGCCGCTGCCAGACGCTGCTCTCCTTAGGCCGCAGCAGATAGAAGGCGATCAGAGCCACCAGGGCCAGGCAGAGGAAGAGGTGGTTGAGCCAGCCCATCTCCACCCCCATGCCGGCGACCACGATCCAGCTGTTGGTCAGCGCCAACGTGATCAGAAAGATCGCCAGCACCAGCTGCGCCAGCCGACGCGGCGCCATCCGGGTGCTGATCAGATCGCTGAGCAGATCCACCAGGCCGGGAAGCAGCAGCAGCACCGACACGCCATGCAGGACACGCATCGAGAGATCGCTGTGCAGGTGCGGCGTGATCGCGGCCCAGAGGTTCAGCGGGATGAACAGGGCGGCGATCAGGAGGTAAATGGCCATGGACTCAGGCTGGTACGGGGGCGTCGGGGCCGCGCTGGCCGCTACGAAGGGCCGGCAGATGCACCTGGAAGCGGCTCCCCTCCCCCAGCTGGCTGTCGACGCCGATTCTGCCGCCCATCGCCTCCACCAGCAGCTTCACCACGGAAAGGCCAAGGCCCGAGCCACGTTTCTGATCGGCGGTGTTGGCAGCGCGATAAAAGCGATCGAAAATTCGCGGCAGATCCTGCGGCGGGATGCCGATGCCCCAGTCTCTCACTGTGATGGTCAAGCCGTTGCTGTTGTCTTCTTCCAGCCGCACCTGGATCGGTTGATTGGGGAGGGAATATTTATCCGCATTCTCGATCAGATTCAGGATCACCTGCTGCAGGCGGTCCGCTTCCGCCAGTGCTTCGATCGAGTGTTCACCGGCGCTGGCGGGAAGCTGGAGTTCGAGCGGGCGTGTGAGCTGGCTGCGGGCCAGATCACAGGTGGTGAGCAGAACCTGATCCACCGCCACCGGCTGGAGCACCAGCTGCAGACGGCGCGAATCACTGCGGGAGAGATCGAGCAGGTCGTGCAGCATGCGGGTCATGCGCTGCGTTTCTGCTGCCGCCTTGGTGAGGGTGAGCTGCTGGTCGGGATCGAGCTGGCGACCCTGCCGCTGCAGCCGTTGCAGGTAGCCGCTGATGATCGTCAGCGGATTGCGCAGTTCGTGGCTGACCGCGCTCACGAATTCCCGCTGATTATCCCAGGCGAGCGCCATGCGATCGAGCAGCTTGTTGTAGCCGTTCGCCAGCTGCCGCACCTCCAGCGGCGCCTGGATCTCGGCGAGGCGGCTGGTGGTCAGGCTGGCGCAGGTGATCGAACCGGCCAGCTGGTTCAGATCCTGCAGGGGTTGGATGATGCGGCGGGTCATCAGCCAGATCGCCAGCAGCGTCAGCGCCAGGCAGACCGACCAGGTCAGCAGCAGCCATTGCAGCAGGCTGGTGAGAAAGTCGATGTTGGCGCTGATGTCCTCCGCCACCCACAGGCTGGTGCCCGCCGGGCCGTTCAGGTGCAGATGGGTGAGGAACTCCCGGTTCTGAACGGCCACCACCCGGTAGAAGTCGCGCGGTGCCTGGAACGCCTGGCCCTGGAGCGGGCGAACCAGGGTGCTTGGCAGCCTGGGATCGAAGGGATTGATGCTTTCGCCGCTGCCGGCCACGGCCGTCTGGGCGGCCTGGGCGAGCGCCCGGGGGGGAGGATCGCTGAGGTTGTCGGGCACCAGCAGCTGGCCATCGGCCAGGCGGATCCAGAACACCAGGTTGAAGGCGCTGAAGCGGCCCAGCTCCTGAATCGCCGCTGCCCGGCGGGCGGTGGAATCGTCGCGGCTGAGGAGGGTGAGCTGACGGCTGAGGATCTGGCTGGTCTGGTGCACCCGGCGCTCGTGCTGATGGATCAGGGCCCGCTGGTTCACCAGCAGGGTGGCTCCGGAGGCCATGGTGAAGCCCACGAACACGGAAGCGAAGGCGGCCATCCGCAGCTGGCCGAGCAGGCTGCCGAACAAACGCTCTCGCCAGTTCACGTCGGAGGGGCCAATTGCCGCCATATCCCATTAGTTATACATAATCCTGGCCTTTCCGGGGCAACGCGATCCTCAGGCGGCCACCGGCTGGTGGATCACCTCCCGGTACAGCCGCTCCAGGGCGGCGATGTTGGCGCGCAGGGTGTAGCGCTCCTGCACCCGCAGCCGGGCCCGTCGACCTAGCTCGGCGGTGAGCACCGGTTGATCCCGCAGCACCGGCAGCAGGGTGCGCAGCTGGGTGGTGACCCCCTGGGTGCGGATCACGATGCCCGCGCCACCCTCCAGCACCTGGCCGTCGGCGCCGGCGTCGGTGGCCACGCAGGCCGTGCCGGAGGCCATCGCCTCCAGCAGGGCCAGCGAGAGACCCTCCACCAACGAGGGCAGCAGGAAGACCTCCGCCAGCTGCAACAGGGCCACCCGCCGCTCCAGGCACGACTCGATCCCCCACCAGATCACGTCCGCCTCGCCGCCGCTCTGGAGCATCCCCCGCAGCGGACCATCGCCGACGATCAACAGCAGGCAACCCTCCGGCCGCACCAGCCGCCAGGCCCGCAGCAGGGCCTCGACGTTCTTTTCCGTGGTGATGCGACCCATGTAGAGGAAGATCCGCCGCCCGGCGAAGCGCTCCCGCAGCTCCCGGTACGCCGGCGAGGGAGCCGCACCGATGGGCCGCCAGAGGGTTTCATCCACCCCGTTGGGGATCACGGCGATGCGATCGGGCCGCACCCCCAGACGCTCCAGAACACCCGCCTGCAGATCGGAGAACACGATCACCCGGTCGTAGCGGGCCAGGGAGGGGGCGTAGAGCTGGTAGGTGAGCTGCTGGGTGCCGGCCGCCAGGTTGCGCAGGCCGGCGTCGAAGGCCGGGTGGAAGGTGGCCACCAGGGGCAGGCCCAGTTGTTGGCAGAGATCGGGCAGGCGGAAGTCGAGCGGGGAGAGGGTGAGGCTGGCGTGCACCAGATCGGGCCGCAG
>JBIKTO010000151.1:0-6293 GCA_044348065.1 Cyanobium sp. | reverse complement strand
GCGGCCACCAAGGCTCCCGCCGCGCCTTCGCGCCAGGTGACCCCGCTCCCCCCATCCCCCAGCCTTTCCTCCCACCGTGCCGGTGCCCTCAGCGCCCCCCACCAGCCCTGCCGAAGCTCCGAATGGGACGCCTTCGCTCTCCCTGCCGGGCCCCGCTCAGCGTCCCGCTGGCTGGACGGTGGAAACCCTGCAGGGCTGGCACCTGCCCCTGCTGGATGATCCGGCCTTTCTGCCCCTCCAACCACTCCTGCAGCGGTCCCTGCTCCTGGCGGTTCCCGAGCGGCTGATCACCGCCCTGGCCGCCTCCCCCCCTCTGGTGCCCCACGGCCTGGTGGCCTGGCAGCGCGATGCCCGGGGTCGTCAGCGGGCCCTCGGTCTGATCCTCAGCCGTCGCCTCAACCGCAGCGGCAGCTGCTGGCAGATCGAACATCTGCGCCTGGCCCTGTGGGCGGCCGCCGACCCCACCGCACCCTCCCGCCAGGAGTTGAGCGCCGCCCTGTTGCGGGAAGCGATCCAGCGGGGTCGCGGCGCCGCCAGCTGGATCGCCGTGGCCGCCAGCGTCGACCACGATCGCCTTGCCGCCCTGCGGGAACAGGGCTTTCAGCCCCAGCGCACCGACCGCCTCTGGCGCTGGAGCCCCAAGGACCGCGGCCCGCTGCCCCCCCTGCCGGGCGCCCTACAGCTCTGGCCCCTGAACCGGCGCACCGCTCCCCTGCTCTGGCACCTGGAGCAGGCGGCCTGCCCGGCCCAGTTGCGCCAGCTGCTTGATCGCCGCATCGAGGACATCCTCGACCAGAGCCACGGCCGCGGCTGGATGCTGGTGGATCCAAGCCGGCGGGAGGCCGTCGCCGGCGCCCGCCGGCTCAGCGATCATCCCGGCGGCGGCCAGCTGGTGGAGTTCACCGTTCATCCCGGCTGGACCCATCTGCTGGGTGCTCCCAGCGAGCGACTCCTGCGGGAACTGGCCCGTGGCGATGGCAATCTCTGGCTGCTCAGCGAGGCGGGCGATGGGGAGCGGCGGGCCTGGCTCGAATCCCTGCACGCGGAGGCCTGTGGCGAACAGGTGCTGATGGCCCGCAGCGTCTGGCGGCGCCAGGAGCTGCAGCCCCTGCGCGGCTCGGCCCGCCGCCGCCTCGCCGCCGTGCTCGAGCAGTTCCAACCCCGGCGAGCGCCCATTCCCAGTCCCTTCCAGCCGCCGCACAGCCCCTCCCCCTGCCGGTCCCTGGTTACCCGCTGAGGGTGTGGAAACCTTCCCGCCCTGCTCCGCCCTCGCCCTGGATCTGGGCCGACGCCGCATCGGCCTGGCCGGCTGCGATCCCCTCGGCCTCACGGTCACACCGCTGAGCGCCCTGCATCGCGGGGCCTTCCACGACGATCTCGCCACCCTGGCGGCCCTGCTGCGGCAACGGGGCGCCCGGGCCCTGGTGATCGGCCTTCCCCTCGACGCCCAGCAGCAACACACCCCGCAGGCCGCCCACTGCCGCCGCTACGGCCTGCGTCTGGTCCATGGCCTGGCCCGCCAGGGATTGCCCCTGCCGTTGGCCTGGGTGAATGAGCACGCCAGCAGCTGGGAGGCGGCGGAGCGCTTCGGCCTGCACGGCGACCGCAGCGGTCGGCTCGACAGCGCCGCGGCGGCCCTGCTGCTGGAACAATGGCTGCGGGAGGGACCTCCCGCCCGCTCTCCTGAGCCCGCTTTCCCGAGCCCGATCGCGGCGCGATCACCGGCTCTGGAGCATCCTGAAATCAACCGCCCTTCTGAGATGACCACCGACGCCGCTCCGATGACGGGCTCCGATGATGTGCCCACCGTGCTCGTGAGCGACAGCGCCGGCCGCCAGTTGCTCTGTTTCCTGGAGCAGATGATCCCGGTCGAGGGGGTCGACTACGGCCTGCTCACTCCGGTGGACACCCCGGTGTGCCTGGTGCGCATCGCCGAGGATGACGACGATGAGGACGAGCTGATCGAGGAGCTGGACGCCGCGGAGGAGATTCTGCAGGTCGCCGATGTGGTGCTGCAGGAGCATGACCTCACCCTGATCCGTTCGGCGGCCACCCTCACCGTCAGCGGCGAACTGGAGGAGAACGATCCGGAGGAGCTGGAGGACGACCTCGATGAGGAGATCGACGGGGAGGCCGAGGATGAGGAGACCGATCTTTACGAAATGCTCATCCAGTTCCGTGCCGGTGATCAGGAGTACGGCCTCTACATTCCCCTGGATCCCTTCTTCGTCGTCGCCCGCCTCGACGGCGGCGCGGGGCTGCTGGTGGAGGGGGAGGAATTTGAGAGGGTTCAGCCCCTGATCGAACAGGAACTGGAGGAGCGGGAGTCGGAGACCTAGATGCTGCGCCAATTGCTCCTTCCCGACTGGCTGCCCGGACGCACCGTCCCCCAGCTGCCGCTGCAGGCGTTGCTGGAGCGGGCTGTGCCGATCCGGGCCCTGATCCTGGATGTGGACCGCACCCTGCTGCCGCGCCGCAGCGCCTGCCTGCCCCCCACGGCCGAGCAATGGCTGCGCGAAGCCCACCGCCACCTGCCGATCCATCTGCTGAGCAACAACCCCTCCCGGCGCCGCATCGGCACCGTGGCCGAACAGCTCGGCGTTCCCTTCACCACCTCCGCCGGCAAACCCCGCCGCGCCGCCCTGAGACGGGTGCTGGACGAGCTGGGCCTGCCGCCCGCCCAGGTGGCGCTGCTGGGCGACCGGCTCTTCACCGACGTGCTGGCGGGCAACCGCCTGGGCCTGTTCACCGTGCTGGTCAAACCGATCGACCCCGACGGCCGCCCCTGCCAACGGGACCATCTCCAGAACCTGGAGCTGCGCATGGCCCGTTGGGTGGGCACGGCCCTCGGCTGATGGCCATGCGGCGGGTGATCAAGGTGGGCACCAGCCTGCTGCGGGGCGACCCGGAGCGGCCCACCGCGGCGGTGATCGCCGACATGGCCGCCTGCCTGGCCCGGCAGCGGCGGCGCGGCGATTCGATCGTGCTCGTCACCAGCGGGGCGGTGGGGCTCGGCTGCGAGGCCCTCGGCCTGGCGAGGCGGCCCACGGAGCTGGTGGCGCTGCAGGCCGCCGCCGCCGTGGGTCAGGGGCGTCTGATGGCCCTTTACCAGGATGCCTTCGCCGTGCGGGGCCTGCGGGTGGCCCAGGTGCTGCTCACCCGCGGCGACCTGGCCTCACGCCGGCGCTACGGCAACGCCCGTCTCACCCTCGCCCAGCTGCTGGAGTGGGGCGTGGTGCCGATCGTCAATGAAAACGACACCCTGGCCACCGAGGAGCTGCGCTTCGGCGACAACGACACCCTCTCGGCCCTGGTGGCGGTGGCCGTGGGGGCCGATGAACTCGTGCTGCTCACCGACGTGGACAGCCTCTACTCCGGGGATCCCCGCAGCGATCCCGAGGCGCGACCGATCGCCGAGGTGCGCGATCTGGCGCAGCTGGAGCAGTTGGTGGCCGTCGCCGGCGGCGGCGGCCAGTGGGGCACCGGCGGCATGACCACCAAGCTGGCGGCGGCCCGCATCGCCACCTCCAGCGGCATCGCCGTGCGCCTCGCGGATGGCCGCGATCCGGCGGTGCTAGAGGGCCTGCTGCTCGGCAAGGCCGCCGGCACCCTCTTCCTCCCCAGCGGCCGCCCCCTGCCGGAGCGCAAGGGCTGGCTGGCCCATGCCCTGTTGCCCAAGGGCAGCCTGCGGGTCGATCGCGGCGCCGCCCAGGCCCTGCTGGAGCGTGGCGCCTCCCTCCTGGCCGTCGGCATCCGGGCGGTGGAGGGTGACTTCGCACGTCAGGACCCGGTGCGGGTCCTCGCCGAGGACGGCGAGGAGCTGGGCCGCGGCCTCTCCAGCCTCAGCAGCGATGAGCTGCGACGGATTCTGGGGCTGGGCCGGGAGGAGATCCGCCAGCGCCTGGGCCGCGACAGCGACGCGGTGGTGCATCGCGACCACTTCGTGCTCACCGGCGCCCCGGGGCTCTCCTGAGGGCCGGCGCGCCTACGATCCGGCCGCCACACCCCTCGGCCATGCGTTTCAGCAGCCTGCTCGCCCAGCTCAGCAGCGTCGAATCCGGCTGTCGCCGCGCGCTGGTGGACGACCCGGAACTCCATGGCGCCGAGGCGATCGACCGGGCCGGCCCCGGTGAGCTCAGTTTCCTGGAGCCGGGCCATGCTCTCGCCGCCTCGCTCGGCGCCTGTCGGGCCGGCGCCCTGCTGATCCCCGCCAGGGGCGAGGAGGCGGAGGCCCTGCAGCAGCAGGCCACCGCCCAGGGGATCGCCTGGGTGGCCCTGGCGGACCCACGCCTGGCCTTCGCCGAAGCGCTCGAGCAGCTCTACCCCCGGCCCCGTCCCACCCCGGGCGTCCACCCCTCGGCCGTGGTGGCCCCCGGTGCCCGCCTGGGCGCGGCGGTGTCGATCAGCCCCCAGGTGGTGATCGCGGCGGGCGCAGTGGTGGGCGATGGTTGCATCCTCCATCCCGGCGTGGTGCTCTACGGCGACGTGGAACTGGGGGAGGGCTGCGAACTGCACGCCGGGGCGGTGCTCCATCCAGGCAGCCGCCTCGGCCGGGGCTGCGTGGTGCACTCCAACGCGGTGATCGCCTCCGAGGGCTTCGGCTTCGTTCCCACCGCCACGGGCTGGCGCAAGATGCCCCAGACCGGCCGGGTGGTGCTCGAAGACGGCGTGGAGGTGGGCTGCGGCTCCACCATCGATCGGCCGGCGGTGGGGGAGACCCGCATCGGCGCTGGCACCAAGATCGACAACCTCGTGCATGTGGGCCACGGGGTGGTGACGGGCCGGGGCTGCGCCCTGGCGGCCCAGGTGGGCATCGCCGGTGGGGCGGTGCTCGGCGAGGGGGTGATCCTGGCCGGTCAGGTGGGGGTGGCCAACCGCGCCCGCATCGGCGATCGGGCGATCGCCTCCTCCAAGTCGGGCATCCATGGCGAGGTGGCCGCCGGCGAAGTGGTGAGCGGCTATCCAGCGATCCCCAACCGCCTCTGGCTGCGCTGCTCGGCGGCCTTCAGCAAGCTGCCGGAGATGGCCCGCACCCTGCGCGCCCTGCAGCGGTAGCCTCCGCCCTGCGCTCCCCGCTGCGGCCGATGTCCACCCACCGGATCACCCTGCTCCCCGGCGACGGCATCGGTCCGGAGATCACCGCCGTGGCCCGGGCCCTGCTGGAAGCGGTCGCCCGCCGCCACCACTTCAGCCTGGAGTTCGACGAGCAACCGATCGGCGGAGCGGCGATCGACGCGACCGGCGTGCCCCTGCCGGAAGCCACCCTGGCGGCCTGCCGCGCCAGCGAGGCGGTGCTGCTGGCGGCGATCGGCAGTCCCCGCTTCGATGCCCTGCCACGGGAGCTGCGCCCCGAATCAGGCTTGCTGGCCCTGCGCTCCGGCCTGGGCCTGTTCGCCAACCTGCGGCCGGTGCGCATCCTGCCCGCCCTGATCAGCGCCAGCAGCCTGCGGCCTGAGGTGATCGCGGGAGTCGACCTGATGGTGGTGCGCGAACTGATCGGCGGCGTCTACTTCGGCCTGCCCAAAGGCCGTGTTGAAGCCGGCGGTCATGTGCGCGCCTTCAACACCATGGTTTACGAGGACCACGAGGTGGACCGCATCGCCCGGGTGGGCTTCGCCCTGGCCCGGGAACGCCGCGGTCGCCTCTGCTCCGTCGACAAGGCCAACGTGCTGGAGGTCAGCCAGCTGTGGCGCGACCGGGTGGAGGCCATCCACGCGGACTACGCCGATGTGAGCCTCAGCCACATGTACGTGGACAACGCCGCCATGCAGCTGGTGCGCGACCCGCGCCAGTTCGATGTGCTGCTCACCAGCAACCTCTTCGGCGACATCCTCAGCGACGAGGCGGCCATGCTGAGCGGCTCGATCGGCATGCTCCCCTCCGCCTCCCTCGGGGCCGAGGGACCGGGTTTGTTTGAGCCGATCCATGGCTCCGCCCCCGATATCGCGGGCCAGGATCGGGCCAATCCCCTGGCGATGGTGCTCTCGGCGGCGATGCTGCTGCGCCAGGGGCTCGGGCGGGAGGCCGCCGCCGCCGATCTGGAAGCAGCCGTCGACCGGGTGCTGGCCCTGGGTCTGCGCACCGCCGACCTGATGGCTGAGGGCTGCACCCAGGTGGGCTGCCGGGAGATGGGGGAGCGGCTGCTGGCGGCGTTGGAGGGGGACCGGTGATCTGCGAAACTCTCAGGCGACTTCTCCAGCCCTGCCCCGATGTCGAAGCGTCACCCGGTCGTGGCCGTCACCGGTTCCTCCGGCGCAGGAACCAGCACCGTCAAGCGCGCCTTCGAATACATC
>JBIKTO010000150.1:0-6297 GCA_044348065.1 Cyanobium sp. | reverse complement strand
GCGAAGCGGCCTGATCCGGATCAGGGGGAGGGGCTGGCCAAGGCGAACTCGAACTGTCTGGGCAAATAGCCGCTGGCTTCGAGGATGGCGTTGATCCGCTCCAGGGAGCTCGGATCCAGGGAGCGGGTGCGGGAGAGGATCCAGCCAAAGCGGCGCCTGGGCTCACCCACAATCGCCCAGCGGTACTCAGGGTCGAGACCGATGATCCAGTAGTCCCCCCAGAAGGGTCGCCAACCCAGAAGGCTCACCAGGCTCACCTTCAGCCGGGCCTGGGAGACCGGATCGACGACGCGGGCCACACCGCGGGCCTGATCCACAGAGCCGTTGCGCTTGAAGCATTGATTCAGGACGGCGATGCGGCCATCGGAGCGCAGGGTGTAGAGGGCCAGGCTGTCGCGCACGCACTGTCGCTGGAAGCGGTTGGGAAGGCGGGCGATTTCGTACCAGATCCCGGCGTAGCGGTTGAGATCGACGCGGCTGACCGAGGCAAGCGAGTCCGCCCGGCTGGGGAGAATGGGGGCGATCAACCAGGTCGCCATCAGCGCCAGCATCGCTTGCCCGGCTGCTGGGAGCGGCTGCGGGCCGCGGCGATGGTTCGCCATGCTGAGCCAGGCCCCACACTCTTGCCACCGTACCGGCGGATGGTGAACGAGACTCCCGCCTGAAACCGGCGCTGGCGATCCATGGCGGTGGGGGTGTGGGTGCTCGGGGACCAGCTGCACGCAGGACAGGCGGCCCTGGCGCGATTCCGCCCCGCCGAGGCACGGGTGCTGCTGATCGAGAGCGCCTCGGTGCTGGCCCGGCGGAGCTACCACCGCCAGAAGCTGGTGCTGGTGTGGAGCGCGATGCGCCACTTCGCCGCCGAGCTGGCGGCGGCGGGCTGGGCGGTGGAACACCGGGAAGCCGACGATTTCGGCAGCGCTCTGGCGGCCTGGCTGGAGGCGAACGCCATCCGGGAGCTGCACCTGATGGAACCGGCGGACCGGCCCTTCCGTGCCGGCATCGAAGGCGTGCTGGGCAGCCTGGCGGCCCGGCACCCGCTGGAGGTGGTGTGGCACCCCTCCAACGCCTTCCTCTGGAGCCGGCAGGAGTTCGCCGATTGGGCGCGCCCCTATCGGCAGCTGCGGATGGAGTTCTTCTACCGCGAGGGCCGCCGCCGCTTCCAGGTGTTGATGGAGCCCGGCGCGGAAGGCCAGCTGGCCACCGCGCCCCTGGGCGGCCAGTGGAACTACGACAGTGAGAACCGCAAGGCGCCACCGAAGGGTCTGCAGGGCCCGGCGCCACTCGTCTTCGCCGCCGATGCCATCACCGAGGCGGTGATCGCCAAGGTGGAACGGCTGGACGAGGATCGGCGCGCCGCCGGTCGTCCACCCCTGCCGGGGGCCAGCTTCCCCTTCGGATGGGGCGTGACCCGTTCCCAGGCCCTGGAGGCGCTGGACCATTTCCTGGCCACCCGCCTGGATGGCTTCGGCCCGTACCAGGACGCCATGGTGAGCGGCCAACCAACCCTCTGGCATGCCCTGCTCAGCCCGTATCTCAATCTCGGTCTGCTCCATCCCCTCGAGGTGATCCGCCGACTGGAAAAAGCCGGACGGGAACGCTCCTCACCCCTGGCCAGCCTGGAGGGGGTGATCCGTCAGATCCTGGGGTGGCGGGAATATACGCACGGTCTCTATCACTGGTTCGGCCCGGACTATTCGAACCACAACCACTTCGCCGCCAGCGAGCCGCTGCCGCCCTGGCTCGAGGCACTGGGCGAGAGCGGCATGGCCTGCATGGACACGGTGCTGGCGGAGCTGCATGCCAGCGGCTACGCGCACCACATCCAGCGGCTGATGGTGCTGGCCAACTACGGCTTGCTGGCCGGGCTGGATCCCCAGGCCTTCACGGCCTGGTTTCATCGCCAGTTCATCGACGGCCACGACTGGGTGATGCAGACCAATGTGCTCGGCATGGGCCTGTTCGCCGATGGGGGCCTGCTCGCCAGCAAGCCCTACGCGGCCAGCGGCAGTTACATCAACCGCATGAGCACCTACTGCAAGGGCTGCCAGTACGACGTGAAGCAGCGCCATGGCCCGCGGGCCTGCCCCTTCAACAGCCTCTACTGGGATTTTCTCGACCGCCACGCCGCCAGCCTCGCCGCCAATCCCCGCATGGGCCTGATGCTGAAACAGCTGGAACGGATCTCGGCGGAGGAACGCGCCGCCATCCGCGCCAGCGCCGCCCGCCATCGGCCGGCTGGGGCCGGCGATCAGCCGGGCACCCCCTAGCCTGAGATCGTCGCCTGATCCTCCCCCATCGGCCCAGCGCCGTCTCGGTCGCCGCCTCGCTCCGGTTGTCCCTGCCCCATGCCTGCTGCCCTCGCCTGGCCCCCTGGGGCCTACCTCTGGTTCAAGACGCTCCACATCGTCGGTGTGGTCGTCTGGTTCGCCGGGCTCTTCTACCTCGTGCGCCTGTTCATCTACCACCGTGAGGCGGAGCAGCTGGAACCGGCCCTGCGCCAGGCCTTCCAGAGCCAGTACGCCCTCATGGAGCGGCGCCTGGCCAACATCATCACCACCCCGGGGATGGTGGTGGCCGTGGTGTGTGCGGCCGGCCTGCTCAGCGTCAACCCCGCCTGGCTGCAGCAGGGCTGGATGCACGCCAAGCTCGGCTTCGTGGTGGCCCTGCTGGCCTACCACGCCTTTTGCTATCGCCTGATGGGCCGCCTGGCGCAAGGGGAATGCGGTTGGAGCGCCCGCCAGCTGCGGGCCCTCAATGAGCTGCCCACCCTGCTGCTCGTGATCGTGGTGATGCTGGTGGTGTTCAAGGACCAGTTCCCCACCGGCGCAGCCACCTGGTTTCTGGTGGCCCTGGTGCTGGCGATGGCCGGCTCGATCCAGTTCTATGCCCGCTGGCGCCGCCTGAGGGCCGAGGGGTTGGCCCTCGCCGCGGAGGTCGGAGGCGATGGCGCTGCGCCCTGAGGCCCGGGCCCATCCCCTGGCGGCGGTGCTGCGGGAGGTGGATCCGGCCGATTGCCCCGGCCGGCTCAACTTCCACTGCCACACCCTCTGCAGTGACGGCAGCCTGTCGCCCATCGCCCTGGCCGAGCAGGCCCTGCACCTCGGCCTGGAGCACCTGGCGATCACCGACCACCACAGCGCCGGTGCCCACGGGGAGGTGGCGGCCCATTTCGCCGCCCACAACGTGGACCCAGGGGCCAGCGGCAAGCCGGCCCCCACCCTCTGGCGAGGCGTGGAGATCAGCTGCCTGCTGGAGGGCTGCCTGGTGCATGTGCTCGCCCTCGGCTTCGGCGACCACCACCCCAGTCTGAGCCCATACCTGGAGGGGGCGGCTGTGGTGGGCGAGGCCCTGAGGTCCGAGGCCGTGCTGGCGGCGATCCAGGCCGCCGGAGGCCTGGCCCTGCTGGCCCACCCCGCCCGCTATCGGTTGCCCCACCAGCGGCTGATCGCGGCGGCGGCCGCCCTGGGGTTCGATGGGGCTGAAGCCTGGTACGACTACACGATGGCCCCCCACTGGCAGCCGACGCCGCTGGTGTGCGACGCGATCGCCGCGGACCTGCGGCAGCGTGGCCTTTTGATGAGTTGCGGCACCGACAGCCACGGTCTGGCCCTCGACGGCCGCTAGGGTTTGCTGACCGTCAGCCAACACTTGCGATGGGTCTGTTCGATCGCTTCCGGGGCAAGGGCGCAGGCGCCTCCGGCCCGAAGGTCGCCGGCAACGCCGCCGAGGCCAATCCCACCAACAAAGACGACGCCTTCTTCCTGGATGCCGACAGCTCGAAGAGCCTGGGCAATCTCGACTTCATGCGGCGCTCGAACACCATCCGCCGCACCTTCCCCGGCACGTCCGACAGCCCTGGCAACAAGGAAATGGTGGCGGAAGTGGCCTCGATGGAGGCCCGGCTGGAGAAGATGAGCCCCGGCCTGGCGGGCATCAACCCGGAGGAATCCGAGGTGAAGCTCACCGATGGCGTGCCGAAGCCGGTGAAGAAAACCTTCGCCAGGCAGATCAGCCAGGCCGAACTGGATCAGCGCATGAAAGGTTCCGCCGTGGCGGTCAACGCCCCCGGGGTGGCGCCGGCGGCCCTGCGCAAGCCCAAGGAGGCGGGCGAAGCCACCGGGTCCGACACCGGCACCGCCAAGCCCGGCGCGATCGACCCGTTCAAGTCGATGGCCCGGGATCTCAATACCTGAGCCGATGGCCCCTATCCCGGGGGCTCCGGGCCTGGCGGACCCGGGTGGTTCTCCGTGAGGGCTTCACTGCTCAGCAGCAACTGCGCCAGGGAGGTGAGCTGCTCCGGGCTGGCTCCCTCCCAGAGGCCCCGGCTGTGGGCCTCCAGGAGACGTTCGGCCATGTCCCGCAGCGCCCAGGGATTGCTGCGGCGCAGGGCGGCCAGCACCTGGGGATCCTCCAGCCAGCACTGCTGCAGGGCGCCGTAGCTCCAGTCCGGCACCCGGCCCGTGCTGGCGTCGTAGGCGAAGAGGTAGTCGAGGCTGGCGGCCATCTCGAAGCCCCCCTTGTAGCCATGCTCCCCCATCGCCTCGATCCAGCGGGGGTTGAGCAGGCGTGAGCGCAGCACCTTGTCGAACTCCTTCTCCAGCGGATGCAGGCGCGGTCGGCCGGCGCGGGAGTGGTCGGCGAACCAGAGCCGGGGAGGCCGGCCGCTGAGGGACTCGGCCGCCGCGCTCAGGCCCCCGTGGAACTGGTAGTAGTCGTCGGAATCGAGCAGATCGTGCTCGCGGTTGTCCTGGTTGTGCAACACCACCTGCACCGTCGCCAGGCGCCGCTCCAGGCCCGGGCGGTCCGCCCGCACCGCGATCGTCTCGCCGTCGATGCCATCCCCATCACGGCTGGGATCGCTGCCGTAGCGCCAGCCGCTCCAGGCCAGGAAGGCCTCCCCCAGATCGGCCCGCTCGCGCCAGTGACCGCTGTCGATCAGCCCCTGCAGACCGGCCCCGTAGGCCCCGGGAGCCGAGCCGTAGATGCGGGAGCAGTCGCCCTCTCGCCGCGCGGCGGCCGCCAGGGGGTTCATCGCGTCCGGTTCGTCCAGCCGGGCGATGCGCCGGGTGGCCCGATCCATCCAGGCCAGCAGCTGGGGGAAGGCGTCGCGGAACAGACCCGAGATGCGCAGGGTCACATCCACCCGCGGGCGACCGAGCAGGGTGAGGGGGATCACCTCCAGGTCCACCATGCGACGGCTGGGGCCATCCCAGACCGGCCGCACCCCCATCAGCGCCAGGGCCTGGGCGATGTCCTCGCCGCCGTTTCGCATCGTCGCCGTTCCCCACACCGAGAGGGCCAGCCGGCGCAGGTCGTCGCCCTCCTCCTGGCGGTGCAGCTCCAGCAGCAGCTCGGCGCTGCGTCGCCCCAGGTCCCAGGCGGCCTCACTGGGCAGGCCGCGCAGATCGACGCTGTAGAAGTTGCGCCCGGTGGGCAGCAGATCGGGACGGCCGCGGGTGGGGGCCCCGGAGGGTCCGGCGGCGATGCGCCCGCCGGCGATGCCCACCAGAAACGCCTGCCTCTCCGCCTCCCCGCAGGCCAGCAGGGCTGGCAAGAGGCGGCGACGCAGAACCCCCAGGGCCCGCTGGCAGGCGGGGCCCAGCGGCGGGATGGCAGGGTCTTCGCGTGGGGGCAGGTCGAGTTCCCGTCGCACCAGCTCCAGCGCCCAGTCCTCCAGCAGGGCGACCCCATCCCCCACCTTGCGGGCGCAGCTGCCGGCGGCGAATCTGGTGAGTCGGAGCCGATCCTCCGGCGCCAGGGGCTCCTCCTCCGGGTCGGCCCAGGGGTCGAGCGCCAGGCCCAGGTCGGCCGCCAGGGCCTGCACCAGCCCCGGCTGCCCCGGCAGGGGGGCGCGGGCCAGGCACAGAAGCAGTTCCGCCAGCCGCTCCGGCTCGGGCAAGTGGCCGAAGGTGTGGAGCCCCAGCCGGATCTGGGCCTCCTTCAGCTCGCAGAGATAGCCATCCGCCGCCTCCAGTCGCGCCTCCAGCTCCTCCCCCGCAGCCGGCAGCCGCAGGGCCTCCAGGCGACCCTCCAGCTGCCGTCGCAGCCCCTCCTGCCGTTCTCCCCCCAGCTCACGGGCCTGCCAGTACTCGTCGAGCAGGGATTCCAGGGCCAGGAGCTCGCCATGCAGGCCCGCCCGCCCCAGGGGCGGCGTGAGGTGATCGAGAATCACCGCCTGGGCGCGGCGCTTGGCCTGGCTGCCCTCACCGGGGTCGTTGACGATGAAGGGATAGAGGTGCGGCAGGGGCCCCAGCGCCCACTCCGGGAAACAGGCCTCGCCCAGGCCCACCCCTT
>JBIKTO010000149.1:0-6301 GCA_044348065.1 Cyanobium sp. | reverse complement strand
TAGGTGTCTTGATCTCGGGGTTGATGCAACGTAACCTGCACCAGACCCCTGAGTGTGGTCAAGGGTGTGCGGAGTTCATGGGAGGCATCGGCCATGAACCGCTCCTGCTGTTCAAAGGTGCGCTGCAGGGAATCGAGCATCCCGTCAAACAACAGCGCCAATCGCGTGAGTTCGTCATCTGTGGTGTAGGCATCACCAATGCGCTGGGTGAGATCTCCACTCAGCCGGATGCGCCGGGTGATCTCGGTGATCTGAGCAATCGGGGTGAGCGCCCGGCTAGCCATGATGAATCCCCCCAGGCCCACCATGCCCAGGAGCAGGGGGACAGCGACCAGATGGCGGCGGAGGAGATCTGCCAAGGTGCTATCCACAGGCCGGAGAGAACGGGCCACCTTCAACCAGCCGCCTGGCCGGCGATTGCGCGTGGGCACATCCTGCAGATAGATCCGCCAACGCCCTTGCGGCGTGTTCACGGTTGAGAATCCAGGCTGCAGGCGCTTCGCCTCAGGCAGAGCGAGCGAGTTGCCAAAGCTCTCGATCAGCTCTCCTTTCGGATCTAGGAGATAGATCTCAACTCCCGCCTCATTCAGCAGAGAGGCTAGAACGGGTGCATCCTTGCGAGGATCGAACTCCAGGCGGTCGACCTCATCGTCGAGGTTCTTCAATGCCTGAATTGCCGATACCTGTAGCGCGCGATCTACCTGATCCAGCAGGGCCCGGCGCAGCTCGAAATAGACGAAGCCCTCAGAAATCCCCAGCGAGAGAACCGCCAACAGGCTGTACCAGGCAACCAGGCGAAAACGCAGGTTGTGCCAGGGCCTCAAAGACATCGCGTCACGCCAGGGGCCATCGCTCAGGCGAGATCAAGCCGCAGCCAAGAGAGCTCAAGGTGCAGCCCCCTCCTGCACAGCCGGCCCATCCTCTGCCCGGATGCAATAACCAACGCCACGCACAGTTTGAATGAAATGACCCGATCCATGGCGATCAATCTTCCGTCGCAAATAGCCAATATATACATCAATCACTTTATAATCCCCATAAAAGTCGAAGCTCCACACATGCTGGGCAATCTGGGTACGACTGAGGGCATGGCCTGGATGCCGCATCAGATATTCCAGAAGTGAATACTCTCGGGGACTCAGCTCAATCAACCTGCCACAGCGCCGGACCGTGCGTTGCACCGTATCCAGTTCCAGATCGCCCACCTGAAGCTGGCTAGCCACCTGCAATGGAGGGCGTCGCATCAGGGCACGCACTCGGGCCAGGAGCTCTGTGAAATCAAATGGTTTCGGCAGATAATCGTCGGCGCCGGCATTCAGGCCGAGCACGCGATCCTGCACTGTGTCCAAAGCCGTGAGCAGAAGCACAGGAGCCCGCTCGCCCTCGCCACGAAGCCGCTTGAGAACGGTCAGGCCATCAAGCTCAGGAAGCAGTACATCCAGGATGATCACGTCGTAAGGCGATGCCAGTGCAGACACAAGGCCTTGATGCCCATCCAAGGCACAATCCACGCTGTAACCAGCTTCCGTGAGCCCCTGGCAGACGAACCTGGAGATCCCAGGATCATCTTCCACAACTAAGATCCGCATCGTTCAGCGGGGATGGAGAGGCTCATGGACAGGTCCAGTAATGGATAAGAGCCTGTTGAGCCAGGATTGAGATGGGGCTTCTGCCAATCCAGATCCCGTTGGCCAAACAGGCCCTGAATGGCCTGGATTCGGGCTGGCCCATCCGCTGGTGCAGCCAGCAGTGCTTCAGCCAGGAGTTCACAACGATCCACCCCGAACTCAGTGCCGTTGTCCGGTACCTCAGCCAGGCCGATGCCCTCTGCCAGGGGACAGGTAAACAGGGGAATCGGCGAGCTCAGGTGGGGCCCGATCTCCCGATGACTAGCCGAGAGCAGGGACTGGATGGCCCTGTATTCGGAAGCGGGAATCCTCAAGATGGCACCATCGGATCGTCCATACCTCTCAGGATCCGAGAGCACCTTCAACGTGAATGGACACCCCCTTTGGTTCAGCACTGGAATACAGCATTCCATCAACACAATGGCACCCTCAGCGGTGATATGAAAGAAGAGCTCGAGCGCTGGCCCCCCTGACAACGGTTCACCGGCATCACCAATTGCCATGTAGTGTTCACCGATCCAGGTTGCATTCGGCAGGCGCAGCGTGACCGATGCACCGGCCGAAGGGCGGAAGCCAAGAGCTGGGCAACGTGTCCCGGATCCATGGGGCTGTATGACCAGATCAAGAATGGGGTTGACCCACAGATGCAAGCCTTGCTTGGCAACCAGCACATCACTGTCCGCCTCCCGGATCACAATCCATCCGGCATCCGCGTATCCCATCCCACTGTTGGCAGCCTCCAATCGGGATGTGAAGGCATCTCCCGGAGAGGAGAGATCACCTCGCTGGTTCAGCGCTCCGCTGAAATAGATCGCATGGAGATAGTTGCAGATCTGACGCAGCCGATAGGTTGATTCCAGGTCACCAGTCGACTGGGCAGGCTGGTTCAGCCCCAGAGCTGGATAGGCCGGATGCCGGATCTCCCCTGGCTCTAGATGGACATGGGCACAAAGCTCGTTGAGGAGCCCATACCAGGTTCCATGCGGCGGCCAGAGCGATAAGGGAACAGCCTCTTCGGATTGCTTCTTCGTCCTGGAAGGCTCTGGGGGGGAAGCAGTGGCCGCCTGAGGGGGAAGAAAAGAGGCTTGATCAACCCAATGGAGATCCTCTGGATCTTCTGCAGCGGTGGCTTTGAGCTCCTTGCAGCCGAACAGCGTTGAAAAGGCGACCTCGGGATGGCACAGCAAGGACCTTCCCACCTGCATCATGGAGATCTCCAGATTTCCGAAGGTCTCTTTGTAGTGGAGCCGATCCTGAATCGCCATGAGCAACCCCAGGCCCGCAAACCGCAGCACCCGTTCAGGGAAATCAGGGAAATGGTCAACGATGGCGGGGAACTGACTCAGGTACGTCTCGATCAGACTCCTCATGGAGGGTTGCAGTGCTTCAAGGGGCACCGCAGCCAGCTGGAGTGCAGTCTCCGGAACGAGATCCCTGCTGATCGGCACACTCTTCAGCCACGTTCTGAGATACTCCGCCACCAGAGCGCCCAAATCGAAGGCTGGATCCCCCCAGCGCCACTGCTCCCAGTCAATCAGCCGCACGGCCCCGTCGCCGCCCGGCAGCGCCAGATCGGCTGGTTGGGCAGGCCAGGATGGCAAAGCCCAATCTGACCACTGCCCGTGCAGCAGGACATTGGCGAATTTTAGATCGTGATGAATCACGCAACAGGCCCGATAGTCGTTCTCGAGCGCGAGAATTGCGTCGGAGATTTCAGGGGCGCGCTGGTATAATACATAGAACTTCAGTCCGTCTCTTGGCACTTTCCTGAAAATCTCAGGAGTGAGATCCTCCAGCTCGCCGCACAGATCAGGCGGTTCATCAAGGGCGGTTGGATCATCGGCATTATCACGATCGATCGGCGTGAATGGATTGCCGGCTTTGAAGGTCGCCCGATGCACTGCCGCAACTGAAGCGCCCAATGCTGCAGCCAGACGTGTGGGGAACAGGCGCGTTCTGGCATAGGCCTTGCTCAAGTCCTGATAACACTCTAGGAAGCGGAATACGAGAATCCCACTCTGTGGATCGTGGTCCACTGGATCTGGCAACCATGCCCAAAGGGAGCTCAGTTCCTCGTGGGTGCGGATCCATTGGTAGAGGTTCCACTCCCGGCGGAATCCATCGCCGGAAGTGTCTGCCTCTTTGAAAGGCGATTGCTTGACCAGATAACGAGTCGTGATAGGACTTGCCTGATCTATGGAACAGCTGAGGGTGACCAGCAGGTTGAGATTCTTGCTGCTGAGCGTCTCCACGCGAAGCAATCGATCTGTGCTGTCACAGAGTCTGCGCTCGATGAGATGCCCAAGCACGGTGGAAGCGTCCAACTGGTCAACCATGGATCTCCTTCTCACAGGCGAGCGGCCCTGGGTTGGACTGCAGGGAATAATCCACGGCCAGGCATGGAAGGGCAGGGGCCCCGGACAACCCGGGGCCTGCATGAGACATCCAGACCTCAGGCGAAACTGCCGCGGCGGCGGCCACCCCGACGCCCGCCAAGACGACCACCGAAGCGGTCACTGCGGCTTGGGCGGGAAGGCGGGGAAAAGCGGCTAGGGGGGCTGATGCGGCTCCGGCTTCGCCACCGGCCGCCGCCGGAAATGGCGGCCTGGTCCTCAGGACTCAGATCATTGAGGAAGCTGTCAGCCCCAGAAAGAAGCTCCAGCCCAAGAGATTGAACTGACGTTGCAGAACCAGCAGACATGGCTGTTCCTCCTTAGGAGAGATTGGTGAACCCGAACACCCTGGCTTTGGATCGGGATCTTGATTGTGCTTGCGCACAGATCAGGACTCCACTGATATAAACCAGACCGTTCTGAAAGGACCGATGCTCTGTTGAGCAACATGTCCGGTTGTGGCCCAGGGATGAGATTGGACCGCCCATGACGCTAAGGGCTGGGAACAGCCGATGGGCAAGAAATCAGCAAGCAGTCGGCAAGAATGTTCTTACCTTTGGGTAGCCTTCACCAACCGACCCACAGGCGGGATTGGCGCAGAAGGAACCGCAGCACAGTCTCCTCACGGGTGCTGATGTCTGCGGTGAGATCCATGCCCTGGCGCAGGGCACAGCTGCGGCGTGAGGGGGACAGCAGCTCCGTGCCGACCGGGCGCAGGGTCACCTCATAGCCAGTCAAGGCTGCTGAGCCTGCTGACACGTCCCCGGGAGCGGCCTGCGCCGCCAGGGCGTCGGGAGCCAGAGAGACCACCCGCGCTTGGAGGGTGCCGAAATCTGGATAGGGGCATCCCACCAGCCGCAGATCGGCCCTCTGGCCAGGCTCCACGCGAGCAATGTCTTCCGAGCGGACGCGCACCTTCACAACCATCTCTGTGCCCTTGGGGGCGATCCGCGCCAGCTCCTGGCCTGCCGACACCACCTGCTGAGGATTGCGCAGGCCAACGGAGAACACCACCCCGCCCACCGGGGCACGTACAAGCGTGCGGCCCAGGTCGAGAGCCAGCTGGGCCTGCTCAGCCCGGGTCTCCGCCAGCTGCTGTTGGAGCCGCTCCTGGGCGCTGCCCCCACGGAAGCGCTGCTGTTCCACCTCTTGCTGGGTCCTGGCGTAGGCAGAGCGCGCCATGTTCAGGCTGGCTGCCTTCTCCTCCACCTGATCCCGAGAGGCGGCGCCACTCTCAACGAGCTTGCTGTAGCGCTGGAATTCAGACTGGGCCCGTTGGAACGCGGCTCGGGCCTGCTCCACCTGGAGCTCGACGGCCTTGAACGTCGCCTGGTCTTCCTGGCGCTGGGTGACCAGCTGCCGTTCGAGGGCGGTGCGCACCTGGCTCAGCTTCAGCTCTCTTGCTTGGAGATCAGCCGGATCGAGCACTGCAAGCACCTCGCCCTTGCGGACGGACTGGTTGGAGCGGATACGGATCTCACGCACACGACCTTCCCTGGGGGCATGCACCAGGCTGGTTTCACCGCTGGGCCTGGCTGAGCCGGATGCTCTCACGATCACGCGGTAGGGCCAGATGGCCAGCAGGGCGACTCCCGCCAGAAAGCCGCCCAGCAGCACGGCACCGGCGAGATGCACCCAGGGACGGACGTCGGGGAGAAATTCGCTGGCCGAAGCAACTCTCAGATCCCGAGCAGGATCGGCGAGATCCCTACCCGAGGCCTCAGATGCAGCCGCAGGCGCTGGTGATGGGGAAGCCGGTTCCCCCCTTGAGAGTTGCGATTGCGAATCCGCTGGGTCTGGCTGCTGGGTCATGCCGGAAGCAGATAGGGAGCCAGTCGGTCGTTGCTGCGCAGATCCTGCGGCCGGCCCTGGGCCGCCACACCGCCGCGTTCGAGCAACACCAGCCAATCGCAGCGAAGGATCACGCTGGGGCGATGGCTGATCACCACCGTGGTCATCCCCTTGCGTTGCCGCAACAGGTTGTCGATCAGGCGGCGTTCCAGGACGGGGTCCAATGCAGCGGTCGATTCATCGAGGATGAGCACAGCCGGTGATGCCACCAGCGCTCGGGCAATGGCCAGGCGCTGCCGTTGCCCGCCGGAGAGATTGGCGCCAAATTCCCCCAGAACGGTCTGGTAACCATCAGGGAGTTCACGAATGAACTCGTCAGCCAGGGCAAGTTCGCAGGCCGTCACCACCTGATCTAGGCTCAACTCGGGATAGGCGAAGCGGAAATTCTCAAAGATGGTTCGGTTGAAGAACTGTGCTTCCTGGGGCACA
>JBIKTO010000148.1:0-6307 GCA_044348065.1 Cyanobium sp. | reverse complement strand
CTTCCAGAATCGCCAGCGGGTATCGCGGACGACACCCTGGCGCCAGATCACGATGGAGAGGGCGCGGATGTCGGTCCAGCTCGGCAGCCCTGCCTTGCCGAAACTGACGACCTTGGCATACTTCTGCCATCGAGGTTTGCCTACTTTCGTGTAGTAATGGGTGACCCTGTCGATGTAGGCGTTTGGTTCGTAAAGGCGGCAGAAAGCATCCACGTATTCGTTGGCGATCTCCCGGATCGGGCGGCTGGGTACGAAATTCAGCAGGTTGGTCTGGTTGACGCCCTTGGCGTCTTTCTTTTCCTGAACTAGGCGGCCCTCCTTTTCCAGACGATGCCAGAGACCAGTATTCGGTAGAGCTTGCAGCATGCCCATCATCGCCGCGGGGATGCCGGTGCGGCTGACAAAGGTGACGATCCTGTCGCCAGCACCGGTCTTTTCACCGTCGAAGCCGATGATGAAGCCCGCCATCACCCGGATGCCGAAAGAGGTGATGCGATCCACCGATTCCTCCAGCGAGCTGCGGGTGTTCTGATGTTTGCCCGCGATGGACAGGCTGGCTTCGTCGGGGGTTTCGATGCCGAGAAACACGCTGTCGAAGCGGGCCTCGGCCATCATCTCCATCAGCTCATCATCGGAAGCCAGGTCCACGGAGGCCTCGGTGGCGAAGCTGAAGGGGTAATTGCGTTCGATCTGCCACTGTTTGAGGGCCGGCAGCAGCAACTTGGCATTGCGCTTGTTGCCAATGAAATTGTCGTCAACCAGGAAGATTGAACGGCGCCAGCCAAGGTCGTAGAGAAATTGCAGCTCGGCGATCAGTTGAGCGGGTGTTTTGGTGCGCGGTTTGCGGCCGTAGAGCACAATGATGTCGCAGAATTCGCATTGGAACGGGCAGCCCCGCGAGAACTGCACCGACATCGAGTCGTAGGCGTCGAGCTCCAGGAGATCGAAGCGTGGGATCGGTGTGCCGGTCACGTCGGGCTTCTCGCCGTTGGCGCTGAAGCGGCCGCTGCGCTCGCCTTTCTCAATCGCTTCGATGAACAGGGGCAGCGTGATCTCGCCTTCATCGAGCACCTTGAAATCCGCCAGATCCAGCTCCGGCGCGTCGGGGGTGGAACTGGCGAAGGGCCCCCCGACGGCGACCGGCAGCCCCCTCTGCTTCGCCTTGCCGATCTGGACGGCCATGTCCGCTTTCTGGACAATCATGCCGGAAATCACCACCAGCTCCGCCCAGTCCCATTCCTCCTCGCGCACCTCGCGCACGTTGCGGTCCACCAGCTTCATCTCCCAGTGCTGGGGCAGCAGGGCGGCGACGGTGACCATGCCCAGCGGCGGCAACAGCACTTTGCGGTTCACCAGCTCCAGGATCTTCTCGTAGCTCCAGAAGGTTTTCGGGAACTCGGGATAGATGAACAGAGTGCGCATGCTGGGGGGCGCCGCGGCGCGGCTGGGAGGAGGGGCGGAGGGGGGCGCTGGGGTCGGGCGGTGGACAAGGAGCCCGGCCACCGGAGGCCGGATCTCGGAAAGTGTGGCAACCCTAGTGGGTTTCCGGTCCACGGGATCCCGGCTCCGCCCTTTCTGCTGTAATGGCAGCACCTTTGCAGGAACTTGGCCATGGGTGTGGTGATCTATCTCGGTCTGGTCGGCGCTGGCCTTGTCGCCGCCTTCGTGGCTTCCACGATCCTGCGGGGCATCCGCCTGATCTGAGGCCCCGTTCAGCCAGGGCCTGGCCCTCAGGCCGGCTCCAGTCGCAGGCGGCTGCGGCTGAGCTCCCAAACACCCATGGCGAGCCCCGCCAGGCCCAGCAGGGCGAAGCAGCTCAGCATCCCCAGCCGCAATGTCAGCAGGGCCGCCAACAGGCCACTGACCCCGCCGCCACCCAGGAAGGCGATCTGACCAAGCCCCGCCATCCGGCCCCGCAGGACCTGCGGAGCCCCCACCTGGCTGATCATGTTGGTCCCGGCCAGCAGGCAGGCGGTGCCGGCACCGATCAGGAAGCTCATCCCCAGGCCCAGCAGGGTCTTCGGGAGCCCTTCCGGCCACGTCAGCGACAGGGCCATCCCCAGCTGCGCGACGGCTGTCAGGGCGGTGCAGCCACCCAACAGAAGCGTGGGTCGCCGGCTCAGGCCCTGGCTGTAGCGCTGCAGCACCAACCCGCCGCTGACGCTGCCCGCCGCCAGCACGCTGGTGAACCAACCCAGGGCCTGCGGCGACGGGCCCAGCAGTCTGGCGGCGATCAGCGGTGCCAGGCCAGGATGGAAGAAGCCCACGAGACAGGAGAGGCCGGTGAACACCAGCACGTGGCGCAGCACCGGCCCACAGTCCCGCCAGGCGGTGCCGAGGGTGGCGGCGCTTCCCGCTCGGCTGCGCTGATCGAGATCCCGCCGGGGCCGCAGCACCCCGAGCACGGTGGCGATCGGAATCAGGTAGGTGGCCGCATCGATGGCCAGGGCCATGGCCGGACCCGCCAGCGCCACGAGCCAGCCCCCCAGCGGCGGGCCCACCAGCTTGCCGACGTTGAAGACCACCGAGAAGCTCGTCAGATAGGGGGCCAGTTGTTCGGGACCCGCCACCAGAAGGGCGCAGTATTTGTTGCGGGCTGTCTGCTCGAAGGAACCCGCCACTCCCACCACCAGCGTGCTCAGCAGCAGCAGCGCCACCTGGGCGCGGCCGTGCAGCAGTGGAATGGCCAGCGCCCCCAGGCAGCCGCCGGCGAAGAGCGCCCACTGGGCTCGGATCAACACCGTTTCACACCCCAGTCGGTCTGTGGCGACGCCGGCCGGGCCGCTGACCAGCAGGGAGGGCAGGGCCAGGGCGGCGAAGTGGACGGCCAGCAGCAAGGGGCTGCCGGTGCCTTGGAGCAGGATCCAGCCCTTGGCGGTGAGCCCGGCGAACGAACCGGCGGTGCTCAGGCCGGAGGCCAGGAGAAACGAGCCGCGCTGGTGCCGCCGCAGGCGCTCGAGGCCCGCCCTCAATGGACGGCCCTGCCGACCCGCTGATCGGCCACCATCGCCGCGGCGCCCACCACCTCGCCGTACAGGTCGTAGGGGTCGGCGGCGGTGAGGCGCACGGGCACCATCGTGCCGGGGGCGGCGCTCAGCCCTGCCGCTCCCGGGCGCACGCGCACCTCCCCATCCACCTCGGGGGCGAAGCGGCTGCAGCGGCCGATCATCTCGCCGCTGGTGGGGTTCTCCTGCTCGATCAGAACGTCGACGATGCGACCCACCCAGGCGGCGTTGCCGGCGGCGGCGATCGGTTGCTGCAGGGCCATCAGCCGGTCGCGGCGCTCCTCGGCCAGCTCCGCCGGAACGGCATCAGGCAGGCTGGCGGCCGGGGTTCCCTCCTCCGGCGAGAAGCGGAACACGCCCACATGGTCGAAGCGCTGGGCCGCCACGAAGTCGAGCAGGTGCTCGAAATGCGCCTCGCTCTCACCGGGGAAGCCGACGATGAAGGTGGTGCGCAGCACCGCCTCGGGCAGCTGCTCGCGGATGCGGGCCAGCAGGCCCGCGGTGACCTCCGACTGCCAGGGGCGGTTCATCGCCCGCAGCACCTCCGGATGGCTGTGCTGCAGGGGCAGATCCAGATAGGGCAGCACGTTGGCGGTTTCGCGGAAGGCCGCCAGCACCTCCGGGGTCAGGCCTGTGGGGTAGGCGTAATGCACGCGGATCCAGGGGATCTCCACCTCCCCCAGGGCCCGCAGAAGATCCGCCAGGCGGGGGCGTCCATAGAGATCCAGGCCGTAATTGGTGGTGATCTGGCTGATCAGGATCAGCTCCTTCACCCCCTGGGCCGCCAGCTGGTGCGCCTCCGCCACGATCGATTCGATCGGACGGGATCGCTGATCGCCGCGCAGCCTGGGGATGATGCAGAAGGCGCAGCGGTAATCACAGCCCTCCGCCACCTTCAGGTAGGCCACCGCTTCGCTGGTGGTGCGGTAGCGGGGCAGGTTTTCGTCGCCCACGAAGGTGGGCACGGCGCTCACCCGCTTCACCCGCTCTCCCGCCTCCACCCGCTGCAGAACCTCCACGATGTGCTGGTAATCCCCCGTGCCCACGATCGCCTTCGCCTCCGGCAGCGACTCCAGCAATTCCTCCTGGAAGTGCTGAGCGAGGCAGCCGGCGATGATCAGCTCCTTCCCCTGCTCCGCCAGCTCCACCAGGGTGCGCACCGACTCCTCGCGGGCCTCCTGGATGAAGCTGCAGGTGTTGACCACCACCAGGGAAGCCTGGCTTTCATCGGCGCTCACCCCATAGCCGGCCTGGGCGAGCAGGCCGAGCATGTGCTCGGTGTCCACCCGGTTCTTCTCACAGCCGAGGTGGGCGAACGCCACAGTGGGCTTCGCAGCGGGGGCGGGGTGTTCCGGGGACACAAGCTGGTATGGACAGAATTTCACACTACCTTGAGGCATGCTTTGGCTCTCTGAGGCATGCGTTCGTTCCCCTCCTCCATGCCGCCCACGGCGACGGTTGGTCCTCCCACGCCCCGGGTGGTGGGGATGGCTCTGGCCCTGGTCCTGGTGCTCGGCACCTCCTGTTTCGGTGCTTCTCCCGTGGCGGCCGAGAGCCTCTGCTTCCAGGCGGTCACCGGTCAGCCTGGGAGCCGCACCATCGAGCAGCTCCGCCTGGACTTCATGAGGAAGCGGGTGACCGGTTTCTACAATTGGTACCCGTGGCAGAAGGACCGTCGTGTCGGTCGTTTCGAAGGAGCGGTGACGTCCCCGGCAGGTGTGACCTCCCCGGGAACGGTCTGGGTGCTGTATCGATTCATGCAGGAAGGCCAGTATCAAAAGGCTCCGCTGACGATCGTCTTCAACAACCGCCAGGCCCGCATCAGCTGGGACCCGCCGGAGAACCGGGGTGCCTCTCCCGACCAGCCGATGCCGGACGTTCTCCTGCCCCGCGACAGCTGCTCGCAGCTCGAGCCGGTCCCCGCTCTCTGACCTTTCCTTGAGCGCCTGCCAAAATCAGGGTTGCAACGGCCGATTCTCGTGACTTCCTCCCGCCTCAGCGAGCGTCTCGCCGGCCAGCGGCGCCGGCCCGATTCCGGTCGTCGCTGGGTGCGGGTGGCGATGGCCGTGCTGGCCACCATCGGCGCGATCGACACCGGCGCCATCACCCTCAAGCGCTGGGGCCTGATCGGTCCCCTCACCTGCCCTGGTGGCGCCGAAGCCTGCGACAAGGTGCTCAACAGCGCCTGGGGCTCCCTCTTCGGCCAGCCCCTTTCCCTGTTCGGTTGCCTGGCCTACCTGGCGGTGCTCCTGTTGGCCCTGCTGCCTCTGGTGCTCAAAGGGGAAGCCCGCTCCGCCATCGCCGAAACCAGCCGCTGGGGCCTGCTGCTCTTCAGCACCGGCATGGCGGTGTTCAGCCTGCTGCTGATGGGCGTGATGGTGTTCAAGATTCAGGCCATCTGCGCCTTCTGCGTTCTCTCGGCCCTGCTCAGCGTCTCCCTGTTTGTTCTCGCCCTCCTCGCCGGCGACTGGGAGGACCGGGGCCAGCTCATCTTCCGCTCCGTGCTCGTGGGCCTGGCGGTGGGGGTGATCGGCCTGGGCTGGGCCACCTCCGTGGATCGCCCCGCTGATCTCGGCAAGGGAGTGCCGATCCCGGTCACCTCGGAGAGCACCCCGGCCACCCTCGCCCTGGCCCAGCACCTCACCAGCGGCGGCGCCCGCATGTATTCCGCCTACTGGTGCCCCCACTGCCATGAGCAGAAGGAGCTCTTCGGCAAGCAGGCCACGGCCAAGCTCACGATCATCGAGTGCGCTCCCGATGGGCGCAACAGCCAGACGGCCCTCTGCGAAAGCAAGAAGATCCAGGGCTATCCCTCCTGGGAGATCAACGGCAAGCTCGATTCCGGCGTGAAGAGTCTGCAGGAGCTGGCCCTGCGCAGCGGCTTCAAGGGGCAGCTCTAGATCCAACTCCCGGGGCCGCTGCTGACGCCGACCGGCGTTGTTCGGGTGGGGTGCTGGCGTCGCTGCACGGTGTGGCGGCGCCAGAACGGCTGGGGGCCTGGCGCGTCGGTGCGGTAGTGGCCGCCGCGGCTTTCCTCACGGAAGGCGGCGGCTTCGATCAGCAGCTCCGCCAGCACCAGCCGTTGGCGCAGCTCCTGCTGCAGCCGCAGCTGGCCCAGGCTGCGGCGGCCGAGCAGGAATTGCTCGCCGGGCACCAGGCCGCGACAGGTGCTCAGAAGGGGTTCTGACTCCAGCTGCCGCCGCCGGGCGCGCACCACCGCCAGGGCCCGGGTCAGCGCATGGCCGTCCCGTTCCACCCCCGCCACCTGCCAGCAGAGTTGCCGCAGCTGGATGATGCCCCGC
>JBIKTO010000147.1:0-6309 GCA_044348065.1 Cyanobium sp. | reverse complement strand
AGCTGTTTGGCCCCACCCGCTATCAGTGGGATCAGGGCTACTTCCGCACCGAAATCAATCGGCGCGTGGAGACCGCCCTCGACAACGGCGCCACGCCGGAGCAAGCCTGGTCCCAGATCCCCGAGAAGCTCGCCTTCTTCGATTACGTGGGCAACAGCCCAGCCAAGGGCGGCCTGTTCCGGGTCGGCCCGATGGTGAACGGCGATGGCCTGCCCACCAGCTGGCTCGGCCACATCAGCTTCACCGACAAGGACGGCCGCGAACTGACCGTGCGGCGCCTGCCCAACTTCTTCGAGAACTTCCCCGTGGTGCTCGAAGACAAGAACGGCATCGTGCGGGCTGACATCCCCTTCCGCCGCGCCGAGGCCAAGTACTCCTTCGAGCAGCAAGGGGTCACCGCCAAGGTGTATGGAGGCGCCCTGAACGGCCAGACCTTCACCGATCCAGCCGACGTCAAGCGCCTGGCCCGCAAGGCCCAGCTGGGCGAATCCTTTGAATTCGACCGGGAGACCTACCACTCCGATGGTGTGTTCCGCAGCTCCCCCCGCGGCTGGTTCACCTTCGGCCACGCCACCTTCGCGCTGCTCTTCTTCTTCGGCCACATCTGGCACGGAGCCCGCACCCTCTACCGCGATGTGTTCGCGGGCATCGATCCCGATCTCGGCGAGCAGGTCGAGTTCGGTCTCTTCCAGAAACTGGGCGACCGCTCCACCCGACGCCTGCCCGAGGGCTTCGTGCCCCCGGCCGGCACCCCGCTCAGCTGAACGCCGGGCCCTTCCGCCACTTCCCCCCGAGAACTCCCCATGGAGAGCTTCGCCTACATCCTCATCCTGGCCCTGGCCATTTCCACCCTCTTCTTTGCGATCGCCTTCCGCGACCCCCCGAAGATCGGCAAGTGAGCCCCGCCGCCCCAGCCCCCGCCCCCCAGGCGGGGGCTTTTTCCTGTTCGCCCCAGCTCCTCGGCCGCCAGGCCCTTCTCAAGGTCGATTCGGCTGCTTACACTTTTTGAACACCCCTGGAGTTCTCGGGCATGCAATGCCCTTCCTGCCAACACACCGACAGTCGGGTGCTGGAATCCAGAGCCGCCGACGGCGGGCGCAGCGTGCGCCGGCGGAGGGAGTGCCTCAACTGTGATTTCCGCTTCACCACCTACGAGCGGGTGGAGACCGTGCCGATCACGGTTCTCAAACGCAACGGCAGCCGCGAAACCTTCAACCGGGTCAAGCTTCTCCACGGCCTGCTGCGCGCCTGCGAGAAGACCGGGCTGGAGCCGGGTCAGCTGGAAGTGGTGGTTGATGACCTGGAGCTGGCGCTGCAGCAGCGCAGCGGCCGGGAGGTCAGCAGCACGGAAATCGGTGAGTTGGTGCTTGAGCGTCTGCGGGGCATGAGCGAGGTGGCCTACGTGCGCTTCGCCTCGGTCTATCGCCAGTTCCGCAGTGTGAGCGATTTTGTGGCCACGCTCGAGGGCCTGGGCGGTGGCCGGGAGCGCAGCGGCGGCCGCAGCACCGACCGACTGGCGATCGTCGGCTGAAGCCCTGGTGGCCAGCCTGCGGGGGGGAGGTCTCCGATTGGTAGAGTCGTGGATCGGACGTGTTCTGCAGGCGGGCAGGCGCGCCTCCATCCCTTCGTCCTGCTTCCAGCAGCCGCCCTTGTTCCATGACCGTCACCCCTTCTTCCGAACTCGGCACCGTCGAGGCTCCCAGCGACGCCATCGCAGCCCCTGAGGCCGCTCTGGATCTCGACCTGGCCATCCCGGAAGAGGTGCCCAGCGCCGACAACTCCAGCAGCCGCACCACCGCCAGCCGCGAGAGCGACGGGGTGGGCTTCACCCTGGATGAGTTCGCCTCGCTGCTCAGCAAGTACGACTACAACTTCAAGCCCGGCGACGTCGTCAACGGCACCGTGTTCGCCCTCGAGCCGAAGGGCGCGATGATTGACATCGGCGCCAAGACCGCCGCCTTCATGCCGCTGCCGGAGGTGTCGATCAACCGGGTCGAGCATCTCTCCGACGTGCTGGAACCCGGCGAGGTGCGGGAATTCTTCATCCTCAGCGAGGAAAACGAAGACGGTCAGCTCACCCTCTCGATCCGCCGCATCGAGTACCAGCGGGCCTGGGAGCGGGTGCGCCAGCTCCAGAAGGAGGACGCCACCATCTACAGCGAGGTGTTCGCCACCAACCGCGGTGGCGCCCTGGTGCGGGTGGAAGGCCTGCGCGGCTTCATCCCCGGCAGCCACATCAGCACCCGCAAGGCCAAGGAGGAGCTGGTTGCCGATTTCCTGCCGCTCAAATTTCTGGAGGTGGACGAGGAGCGCAACCGCCTGGTGCTCAGCCACCGTCGCGCCCTGGTGGAGCGCAAGATGAACCGCCTCGAGGTGGGCGAGGTGGTGCTCGGCACCGTGCGCGGCATCAAGCCCTATGGCGCCTTCATCGACATCGGCGGTGTCAGCGGCCTGCTGCACATCTCCGAGATCAGCCACGAGCACATCGAAACCCCCCACACCGTGCTCAATGTCAATGATCAGATGAAGGTGATGATCATTGATCTCGATGCTGAGCGCGGTCGCATCTCCCTCTCCACCAAGGCTCTCGAGCCGGAGCCGGGCGACATGCTCACCGACCCCCAGAAGGTGTTCGACAAGGCCGAGGAGATGGCCGCCCGCTACAAGCAGATGCTGCTGGAGCAGGCCGAAGACGGCGAGCCGATGGGCGTCACCGTCGACTGAGTGCCTCATCTGCTGCTGGGCGATGTTCCCCTCGGTCCGCCGGGCTGGCAGATCCATGCTGTGCTGTTCGACAAGGACGGCACCATCAGCCACAGCGAGCCGATGCTGGAGGCGCTGGCGGCCGAACGGCTGGCCCAGTGCTCCCGCCTGGTGTCGCCGTTGTTGCCTGAGCCGCAGCGGCTCGAGGAGTTGGTCGATCTGCTCAGCAGGGCCTATGGCTTCTGCGGCGGCCGCATCGATCCGGCCGGCGCCACGGCGGTGGGCTGCCGGGATCACAACCTGATCGCCACCGCAACCGTTCTCACCCAGCTGGGGTTGGGCTGGCCCGATGCCCTGGCGCTGAGCGAGCGGGTGTTCGCCACCACCGATCGCCTGCACGGCCAGGGCAGCAATCACCGTCCCCAGCCCACGCCGGGCTTCACCGAGCTGCTGCACGCGTTGCACCAGGCCGGCATCCGCTGCGCCGTGATCAGCAACGACCACGAAGCCGGGATCCGCGATTTCCTGGCGGCCCATGGCCTGCAGCAGTGTGTGCAGGGGCTGTGGAGCGCCGACCACCGGCCCGCCAAGCCGGATCCCCGCGCCGTTCATGGGCTCTGCGGCGCCCTCGGTGTGGAGGTCGGCGGCTGCGCCCTGGTGGGTGATGCGAACAGCGATCTGCGCATGGCCCGGGCTGCCGGGGTGCCCGTGGTGATCGGCTATCGCTCCGGATGGCGTCAGCCTCCGACCCTGGAGGGGGATGGCCCCCATCTGCACCACTGGCGTGAATTGCGGGTGGTGCCTGGATCAACCCCCGCGTGAGCAGCGGATGGGCCCAACGCAGACGGTGTCCACGACCACCGGGGCCCCTGGGGGTGAGGCCATAGGCTCACACCCGTTTCCTCCATTCGCCAGGGCATGAGCCGTTACGTCTTCACTTCGGAATCCGTCACCGAGGGCCATCCTGACAAGATCTGTGATCAGGTCAGCGATGCGGTGCTCGACGCCGTGCTGAGCCAGGATCCGGCCAGCCGCGTCGCCTGCGAAACCGTGGTGAACACCGGCCTCTGCCTGATCACCGGCGAGATCACCACCACCGCGCGGGTCGATTTCAACAATCTGGTGCGGGGGGTGATCGAAAAGATCGGTTACAGCGGCGCCCGCGCCGGCGGCTTCGACGCCAACAGCTGCGCCGTTCTGGTGGCCCTCGACCAGCAGTCCCCCGATATCGCCCAAGGCGTGGACGAGGCCGATGACCACGAGGGCGATCCCCTCGACAAGGTGGGCGCCGGCGACCAGGGGATCATGTTCGGTTTCGCCTGCAACGAAACCCCCGAGCTGATGCCCCTGCCGATCAGCCTGGCCCACCGTCTGGCCCTGCGCCTGGCCCAGGTGCGCCACGAGGGCACCCTCGGCTATCTGCTTCCTGACGGCAAGACCCAGGTGAGCGTCGTCTACGAGAACGACCAGCCCGTGGCGATCGACACGATCCTGATCTCCACCCAGCACACCGCTGAGGTCGACGGCATCAGCGAGGAGAAGGCCCTGCGCGAGCGCATCCGCGACGATCTCTGGACCCACGTGGTGCTGCCCGCCACCGCCGATCTCTCGCTCAAGCCCAGCGCCGAAGCCACCCGCTTCCTGGTGAACCCCACCGGCAAATTCGTGGTGGGTGGTCCCCAGGGCGACGCTGGTCTGACCGGCCGCAAGATCATCGTTGATACCTACGGCGGCTATGCCCGTCACGGCGGTGGCGCTTTCTCCGGCAAGGACCCCACCAAGGTGGACCGCTCCGCCGCCTACGCCGCCCGCTACGTGGCCAAGGCCCTGGTGGCCGCGGGCCTGGCCCGCAAGGCAGAAGTGCAGCTCAGCTACGCCATCGGCGTGGCGCGCCCGGTGAGCATCCTGGTGGAGAGCTTCGGCACCGGCAGCCTCAGCAACGATGACCTCACCGCCCTGGTGCAGGAGCACTTCGATCTGCGCCCCGGCGCCATCATCGAGATCTTCGGCCTGCGCCAGCTGCCCCAGCAGCGCGGCGGGCGCTTCTACCAGGATGTGGCCGCCTACGGCCATTTCGGCCGCAACGACCTCAACCTTCCCTGGGAGGAAGTGAGCACCATCGCCGCCACCCTGAAGCAGGCCACCGCCGATCGCGTTGTCGCCGGCACGTCCGCCTGAGGGCGACAGCGCCGTCCTAGGCCTCGATCTCGGCAGCAGCGGTCTGCGCCTCGCCCTGCTTCAGCGGGGTGAGGCTGGCCAGCTTGAGGTTCTGGAACAGGCCTCGGCCTATCCCGGACCCTTCGCCGATCCGCGCAGCTGGCGCCAGGGCCTGATCCACCTGGTGCGGTGCCTTCCTCTGGAGCGTCGTCGCGCGGTGCGCGCCATCGCGCTGGATGGCACCTCCGGCACCCTTCTGCTCTGCCGTGCGGACGGCAGCCTGTTGCCGGGGCCGCTGGCCCTGGCTCTTCCCTACTCCCTGTCCTGTCCGGAGCAGGGCGACGCCCTGGCCGCTCTCGGGGTGGCGGGTCCGGCCGCGAGCTTGAGCGGCAGCCTCGCCCGGGCTCTTCGCCTGATGGGCCAGGCGGCGGCGGCGGGCCTGGGAGCCGAGTTGCTCCTGCGTCATCAGGCCGACTGGCTGATGGGCTGGCTCCTGGGGGACTGGCGCTGGGGAGAGGAGGGCAACAACCTTCGCCTCGGCTGGGATCTGGAGCGCCGCGCCTGGTCCGGGCGCATGGAGGCCATGTCCTGGCGAGCGGCCCTGCCCCGGATCCGCGCCAGCGGCGAGATTCTGGGCACCCTCGGGGTCGAAGCGGCGGCCAGCCTCGGCCTTCCCGCCGACTGCCAGGTGGTGGCCGGCAGCACCGATGCCAATGCCGCCGTGCTGGCGGCCGATCCCGCTCCGGGGGATGGCATCACCGTGCTGGGCACCACCCTGGTGCTCAAGCAGTTCGTGCCGCGGCCGATCCGGGGTCCGGGTGTGAGCTGCCACCGGGTGGCTGGCCGCTGGCTGGCGGGGGGGGCCTCCAACGCCGGGGCGGGCGTGCTGCTGCGCTTCTTCCAGCCCGCGCAGCTGGCGGAACTCAGCCGCCAGATCGATCCCGAGCGGCCCACGGGCCTGCGGCTTCGCCCGATCCCGAGCCGGGGCGAGCGCTTCCCCTGGGACGATCCCGATCTGGAGCCGGTGCTGGGGCCCCGGCCCGTGAGCGATGCCCTCTTCCTGCAGGCCCTGCTGGAGGGCCTCACCGCCCTGGAGTGTGCGGGCTGGGAGCGTTTGCGGGAGCTGGGAGCGCCGCCGATCCAGCGGCTGATCACCCTCGGGGGCGGCGCTCGCAACCCCCAGTGGCGGGCCTTGCGGCAGCGGGCCCTGGGCCTGCCGGTGCTGAATCGGCCGCAGCTCTCCGCCTGCCGCGGCATGGCCCTGCTGGCCGCCGCCGCCCTGGCGCCAGGCAGGATGGGAGGTGACTAGCACCCCTTGCGCGAGATCCATGGGCGAGCGCCTGCGAACGATCGTCTCGATGGCCCTCTTCGTGCTGCTGGCGGGCTATGTGGGCTTCAGCGCCCTTCGTCTGGGGCTGCTGCTCTGGCAGCGCTTCGGCGCGGCCTGAA